>JAGCSE010000037.1 GCA_017964325.1 Victivallales bacterium
ATGGCGGCCATGGAGATGATCGCCGTGCCATGCTGGTCGTCATGGAAGACAGGGATATACATGCGCTTATTCAGCGTCGTCTCGACTTCGAAGCAGGCGGGAGCGGCGATGTCTTCGAGGTTGATGCCGCCGAACGTCGGTTCGAGGCATTCCGTCGCGGCGATGACCTTCGCGGCATCCGTGCGGCCCTTTTCGTTGAACACTTTGCCCAAGCAGATTGGAACGGCGTCGATATCAGCGAAGTGCTTGAACAGCACGGCTTTGCCTTCCATCACGGGCAGACCGGCCTCCGGGCCGATGTTGCCAAGACCGAGAACGGCGGTGCCATCGCTCACAACGGCGACCATGTTGCCGCGGCTCGTGTATTCCCAAACCGTCTCCGGCTTGTCTTTGATTTCCAGGCAGGGTTGCGCGACACCAGGCGTATAGGCCAGCGAGAGCTCGTCGCCCGTGTTGCACGGCTTCGTCGGAATGACGGACACCTTGCCGGGCTTGCCGTTCATCTTGTGAAAATCCAACGCCTTCTGTCTCAGTTCTTCTTTCGTCATCCTGTACCTCTTGATTTTTCGATATTTATGATATTTATTTTTTATCTCATGAAAATTAAAAACTTCTACATTTGCTTTTAGCTTTAGGCTTTTAGCTTTAAGCTCTCCTCTTGCATTTGCTTTAAGCTTTAAGCTTTAAGCTTTTAGCTTACTTCCCAAATACTTCGATCTCGATGTAGTGGTTCATGTCGTCGGACGTGTTGCCGTTGCTGTAGAAGCGGATATACTGGCCTTCGACGCCGTTGACGGGAATCGGGCGGCCTTCGAACGTCTCGATATAGTCGCGGTCTTTGCCGACGCCCAGGCCGGAGGAATTGTCATGGTCATTGTTGAAAATCGTCTTCACATTCATGATGAAATCTGGATCGTCCGCCGTCTGGATCACGATGTCGCGATAGACACGGGCCTGTGAATGGAAATGCCACACGCAAACGGCATAGATTTTGCTCTTTTTGCCGAGGTCAATCTGCACCCACTGTTTGCCGGGGCTCAATTCGACGTAGCTACCTTCAACGCCGTCTTTGTTGCCATCCGTAATGCACTCCAATTCACCGACAACTGGCTCGCTGTCACTGCTCGTCACTTCTTTTTTGAACGCCAAGTTTGTCAGGCCTTTCGGAACGATGATCGGGGGGCGCTTCTCGCCGGCCTTGCGGGTCGGTTCAAGATTCGGCGTACGCAATTCGCGCGGCGTGCCCGAAAACAGCGGACGCGGCAGCTTGATCTGCAGAATTTCTTTGTCCGCAGGAATTTCAATCTTTTTTTCAGCATCTTGTTTTTCCTGCGCAAATGCGCATATTGCGCACAACGCCACCAGTAACGCAGTCAGTTTTTTCATTCTTCAACTTCCTTTTTTTCTACAGTTGGTTCGACACTATCTACAATATAATTGATGTTTTTGTTTTTATTCTATTTTCCAATGCAAAACTTTGAAAAAATCGCACCGAGCACGTCTGGTTCGACGCTTTGTCCCGTGATTCTTCCCAATGCCGCGACCGCCGTCCGCAGATCAACGGCCGCCAACTCCCACGTTTCCTCCGCTATTCTCTCCGCAGCCCGCCTTACGGCGGCCTCCGCCTCCTCCAAAAGCCCCGCATGACGGGCGGCAACCGCCACTTCATCATGATTTTCATGATGGTCAGACCACACGGCATTCTCGACCGCGTCGTACAAACCTTCCATCCCCTCGCCTGTCTTCACGCTGATTGGAATCGCCTCCCCGCAATCAACCGCCGCCAAATCCATCTTGTTTATGACAGACAACACGACTCCGCGAAAGTTCCATGACGGGACGGTCTGTTCCGTCAACGGCCTCGTCGCGTCCGCCAGCCAAATCACCAAATCCGCCGCCTCCGCACAGTCGCGAGCCCGCGTCATGCCTGCCTGCTCGACAACATCGCCGCCGTCGCGGATTCCCGCCGTGTCCATGAGACGCAGCGGAATCCCGCGAATCGTTAACGATGCCTCTATCGTATCTCGCGTCGTGCCAGGGATATCCGTCACAATTGCGCGATTGCGGCCCAACAGATGGTTGAGCAGGCTCGACTTGCCAGCGTTCGGCGGCCCGATGATGACAAGGCTCAATCCACCGCGAAGCACTTCGCCCTCGCGTCGTGTTCGCAACAGCTCCGCAAGTTCCGATTGAACAGCCGCCAAGCCGTTCATCATGTCCTGTGGATCACGCCAATCCAGTTCTTCCTCTGGAAAGTCCAGCCGTGACGTGATTTCCGCCAATATATCGGACACTGTCCCATGCAAAGAGCGAATCCGTTCGCCCAACCGTCCCTCCAGATGCCGTCCCGCCAGCCGCAGCGCCGCTTCGCTTCCCGCGCCAATCAAATCTGCAACTGCCTCCGCCTGAGTCAAATCCAGCTGTCCGTTCAGAAACGCGCGTTTCGTAAACTCGCCCGGATCCGCCAGACGGCAGCCCGCCTTCAGCAACGCCTCCAACGCCAGTCGCGCACACAACGCCCCGCCGTGGCATTGCAATTCCACGACATCCTCCCCCGTGTAGCTATGCGGTCCGGGCATCCGAACCGCAAGGCATTGCGGATCAATCAGTTCGCCATCAGCGGAAGACAACCGTCCAAGCGCCAATTCACGGGCGCGAGTCTCGCCAAGAGACACGCGTCCATGCCACAGCCGCCCGCAATTCTTCTCAGCATCAGGCCCCGATACACGGACGATGCTTACCGCACCGCCCAACGCCGTGCTTATCGCGCAAATTGTATCATCGGCCATCATCATCGTTCATAAAATTCCATTATATTGCCAACAGCGGGACGCCGATGGCACCTCCCCTTCTATCAGACACGGAACATGGCGCCGAGTTTCTTGCCCAGCAGGCATGATGCCGTCAGCATGGACATGCCCAAAAAGACCATTGTCCACAACCCCAACGCCGATGCCAATGCGCTCCCCTGCCCCAACAGCGACGACAGTTCGTAGATGGCTTTCGTAATCGGAAAATACGCAGCTTTCTGTGCAAGTATAAGCGAATCGGAAACTTCCAACATGGAGAAACTGAACGCCAAAATACCGCCCGCAATCAAATTCGCCGTAATCAACGGCACGGTGATGCGGCGGAAACTGACCAGCGGCGTCGCTCCCAGGCTTGCCGCCGCCTCTTCGTATGTAACGGATGTCTGCTGCAATCCAGCCACTGCCGCCCGAACCACGTATGGCAGACGGCGCACCGCATACGCCAAAACAAGCAGAACCGTCGGATTCTCAATTGGATCGAAGCAATGGAACAAACAGCCTTTCTGTGACATCGCCACATAGCCGAACGCCAAAACCAAGCCTGGAACCGCCAGCGGCAGCATGATCAGCGTGTCTAAAAGCCAACGGAATTTTCCCTTGCCGCGCACGATGACGACTGCCGAGAAGATGCCCAGAAGCAATGCCACAATGACGGCAAAGACTGCATAACGCAAACTGTTCACGATACTTGGAACGGTCAGACTATGACCAAGCGCCGCCTCGAAATGCGCCGTCGTCAAGCCTGTCGGCAAAATTGAACGATACCACGAATTGCACACCGCCAGCCCCAAAACGCCCAGATGCGGCAGCAGGCTGAAGAGTCCGACCGCTCCAAAGGCGAGAATAACTGGCAGTGCCTTGACACCCGTCAGACGCGTCGTCGCATTCGCGCGCCCAGCCTTGGACATCATCGCATAGCTGTTGCGTCCAAAGCACACTTTTGCAATGATATACATCAATGCAGAAAGCACCATCATAACGAGCACCAAAGCGTATGGCATCGGATTGCTACCGATTTCGTTGATGCCTGAATAGATCTGCACCGCCGTGCTACGGTCGAAATTGAACATCAGCGGTGTTCCAAGTTCCGTAAACGCCCAGATGAAAACTAATGAACCGCCCGCGAACACACCAGGCATGATCAATGGCAACATCACTTTGCGGAACCGTCTGAAGCCTGTGCAGCCCAAGTCCGCCGACGCCTCTAAAAGCATCGGATCGACATTCGCAAATGCCGCGACAATATTCAGATACAGAATCGGAAACAGATGCAGGGCCTCCATGATGACGACGCCCCAGAAGCCGCCTGCGAACCAGTCCGGCCCTTCGCCCGGCCCAAACAGCCCGAAATGTTCCAACAGCGTGTTGAACGCGCCATAACGTCCGAATATGCACTGCATTCCCAACGCTCCGACGAATGGAGCCAGAATCATCGGCAGCAGTAGCGCGCCCGTCAGAAACTTCTTTCCTGCAAATTCATAGCGATCCGACAGCCATGCAAGCGGCATCGAAATCAGCAACGCCACAAACGTTGCGCCAATCGCCAGTTTCACGGAATTGAGAAGCCCCTCCAGATAGATTGGATTGCGGAAGACTTCCAGCAGATAGAAGAACGTCAGCTTGCCTTCACTGTCCCGTAAACCGCCTTTAAGTACTTGAAATACAGGATAGAAGAAGAACAGCGCAAAAAACACGACTGTTCCCGCCAACAACCCGTAATAGCTGATTTTGCGTAACATGATCCGTCTGTCCTATCGTTGTCTGCGCACGCCGCGCATACTGTGTTTTCCTTCTGTACGTTTAAACAGCATAGCGGCGGTAGGAATATGACTAGAAATTCTCTAGCATTAATATACCTCTGCTATTCAGTTTTTCCTACCTTTATTTATAAATTAAACTTGATTTTTACCCATTAGAAGCCAAATTCTCTTTTATAACTTTTTACGACAAGTCGAGTCATCTCCCGCCAACCAATCAGACACGTCATGAAAAACCTTTTGATAACCACTCTCTGCCTATCTGCCGCCATGTTTGCAGCTGACCTTGAAACCGTTGAATTTCAAGACAATGGAGCAGAACTCACCAACCCAGGCATGGGCTTCGTCTTCCATTTCTACGACAATAACATCCAGGCCTATGGCTCCCGCCTCGCCCCTGAAGACATGCTGGAAGACTGGAAGGGCGTCTCGCAGGTCTATCTGCGCCTCCCGTGGTCGCTCATCGAACCGCAGGAAGGCCATTTCGAATGGTCCGTTCTCGACACGCCCATGCAGCGCTACCGCGCACGCGGCTTCAAGACTTCCTTCCGCATCACCTGCTCCGAAACGCCCTTCAGCTACGCGACGCCGAAATGGGTCGAAGAGGCTGGAGCGAAAGGCTATCGCTTCACGCCGGGCAGAGGCGAACAGCCAGACGGAAGTCATTGGGAACCAGACTTCAACGATCCAATCTTCTTGGAAAAACTCGACCATCTGCTGGCCAAATTGGCGGAACGCTATGACGGCCATCCAGACGTGGAGCTTTTCGACATTGGTTCCATCGGCACATGGGGCGAAGGCCATACATGGGCCTCCACACGCCGCGCCTATCCGGACGACGTCATCTTGAAGCATATGGAGCTCTACCACAAGCACTTCAAGAAAACGCCGATCCTTTCGCAGGACGATTTCCTCTCGCGGCCCGGCTTCATCATGCCGCAATGGAAAGCGAACGATTGGACGGAATTCACATTCGACATCGTCTTCCCGCATCAATGGCGTGGCCAGAAGTTCATGATCACGGCGGGTCTCGTCGCATACAATCCGCACCATCGCGCCAATGGTTGGCAATCCGCCCCCGCTCCAGAGCAACGCGTTCCAATCGCGATGCTTACGATTGCGGAAGACGGCAATGCATCCGTCGTTCCAATCGACGTGAAACCAATTCCAGAAAATTTCGCATTCACAGAAGAAACGGAATACGCCGCGCGTTTTGTCAATTTCGACTACGACGCTGAAAACCGCCCGAACTCCGCCAAAATCACCGCCTCCTACTGGCGGCCGCAAGAGTTTAAACGCGAATTCAGCGCATTCGTCGATATCATGGACGAAAGCGGCAAGAAGTTCATCATTGGCGCCAATCTTGAAAAGGAAGACGACCTGCTAATGGCGAAAATGGCCGAATACAAATACGGCTTCCGCGACGACAGCATTCTTGTCGATTATCCGCCCCGCGCCTATTTCCACGCCAA
>JAGCSE010000038.1 GCA_017964325.1 Victivallales bacterium
ACACGTCCTGCACGTTCTGCGGCCAGTGCGTCAACGCCTGCCCCGTCGGCGCCATCACCGGCATCAGCTATGTCAAGAAGGTTTGGAACGCCATTAACGATCCGACCAAGACCGTCGTCGTCAGCACGGCTCCGGCCGTCCGCGTCGCCGTCGGACAGGAATTCGGCTTCGAGCCCGGCACGCCCATCACGGGCAAACTGGTCGCCGGCCTCCGCGCCCTCGGCTTTGACAAGGTGTTCGACACGAATTTCGCCGCCGACCTTACCATCATGGAAGAAGGCAACGAACTCGTCGGCCGCGTGAAAGACTTCCTTGGCGCCGTGAAAGGCGGCAAGAGCGCTGCGGATGCCTCACTTTCCGCAAGACTGCCGATCCTCACGAGCTGCTGCCCGGGCTGGATCAACTTCATCGAACACAATTTCCCGGATCTGCTCGACATCCCGTCCAGCTGCAAATCCCCGCAGCAGATGTTCGGCGCCGTTGCCAAGAGCTACTACGCGGAAAAACTGGGCATCGCCCCGAAGGACCTCATCGTCGTTTCCGTCATGCCCTGCCAGGCCAAGAAGTACGAGGCGGCCCGCCCCGAATTCGCCCCCAACGGTGTCCGCGACATCGACTACGTCGTCACCACTCGCGAACTCTGCAAGATGCTCCGCGAAGCCGGTATCAATCTCGCCAACATGAATGACGAGAAGTATGACAGCCCGCTCGGCGAATCCACTGGCGCTGCCGATATCTTCGGCGTCACCGGCGGTGTTCTCGAAGCGGCCCTCCGCTCCGTCTATACCATGCTCAATGACGGCAAGAATCTGGAAGGCGACGCCATCAACTTCCGCGCTGTCCGCGGTCTTGACGGCGTGAAGGAAGCTCAAGTCACAGTCGCTCCTGGCCTCACGGTCAACGTCGCTGTCGCTTCCGGCCTTGGCAACGCCCGCAAGGTGCTCGAAATGGTCCGCGAGGATCGTTCCCGCTTCCAGGCCATCGAAATCATGGCCTGCCCCGGCGGTTGCATCAACGGCGGTGGTCAGCCCTACCTGCACGGTCATCGCGACCTGCTGGACAAGCGCATGGCTGGCCTCTATCTCGAAGATGCCAACAAGCCGTTGCGTATGTCCCATCAGAATCCGGACATCCAGAAACTCTACGACGAGTATCTTGGCACGCCTGGTTCCGAGAAGGCCCACCACCTCCTCCACACGCACTATCATCAGAAATAATCTGTTGTAACTGAATTATTTCAAAGGGGCTGTTGCAAACCTTATCAGGCAAGCAACAGCCCCTTTTTTTCGCCTCAACGCTCAGCCTCTGCGTTAAACCTAAAAAACGCAGTTAAAACTCTCTGCGATCATTTAATAAGTCATCAACCAATCCATTTCAAGACAAGTGGATACAATGCTACCACCCATGCGACGCTCAATGCCGTCAGCATCATGAACACGGCAGCGCTCCCCATGTCTTTCGCGCGTTTCGCCAATTCATGATAGCCTGGACTTGTCATATCCACAATTGCCTCAATGGCGGAATTCAGCAATTCCGTGACCAACAGCAAGAGCCAAATCACGTTCAGTAAAACCTTCATCGTGACATCGAACGGCAGATAGATGGACAACGGCACCAACACGATGCCCAGCATCACATCCTGCCGGAACGCCGCCTCATGCTTCAACGCGCTTTTCAGCCCCGCCATCGAATAGAAAAACGCACGGAAAATCCGCGCGATTCCGCTGCGGCTCTGTGGCAGTTTTCCACTATTGTCCTGTGGTATCGCCATATTCTTCTCCGTCAGATGCTCATGCTCTGCCATGAGCGACAATATCTTCAAATGTCTGTACGAAAGCAACCATGTCTTCCTCCGTGCCCATCGTGATGCGAATATAATCGGACACACGCGGCAGTTTGAAATACCGCACCAGGAATCCGCGTTCCTTCAACAGCTTGAATACCGTCTCCGCATCCATCGGCGGTTTCACAAAGAGAAAATTCGTAGAACTTGGCTCCACAACACAACCAAGTTTCTTCAACGCCGCCGCCGTCTTCTCACGTGTCACAATGATACGTTTCGCATTCGTCTTCATATATTCAACATCACGCAGCGCGGCAGTCGCCAAATACTGTGTAATCATATCGACATTATACGAATCCTTCACCTTGAACATCTCGAAAATCAACGGCTCCTGCGCAGCCGCGATGCCAAGCCGCAACCCTGCCAATGAAAAGCTCTTGGACATCGTGCGCGACACGACGACATTTGGATATTCCATCACCATGTCCATGCAGGTCTGCCCAGAGAAATCCACGTATGCTTCGTCAATCCATAAAACACCATGGAACTTTTCCGCCAGACGGCGGAGCGCCGCCTTGTCAAGCAGCGTGCCCGTTGGGGCGTTGGGATTGGCAAGAATGAACAGCGTGGCATCGCCCGCCAGTTCCGCCGCGTTTTCAGGCAGTTGGAAATCTTCCGTCAATGGGACAGGAGCGTGGTTCGCTCCTTGTATGTCCGCCAGAACGGGATACAACGAATAACTCGGCTCCGTGAAAGCCAATTTGCCGCCCTGATCAACAAACGTCCGCAGGGCGATGGTCAGCAAATCGTCGGAACCATTGCCGCAGATGATGTTTTCAGGCTTCAAACCAAACAGCTCCGCCGCAGCCTGCCGAATCATCAACGCGCTCGGCTCCGAATAGAGCCGTAAACGCTTCCAATCAAAGTTCTTCAATGCCTCGCCGACTTTCGGCGACGGCGGATATGGATTCTCATTCGTGTTCAATTTGACAAATGTGCGCCCTTGTGGCTGTTCGCCTGGTACATACCCGTCTATTTTCGCTATGCAATCTCGTGCGTAATTCATTAGAGGTTCCTTTTATATTTCAGGGATACAAGGGATTTAAGGGATTCAAGGGGGTTCAAGGGATAAACTGTTTGAAAAAGCATTCTGTACTTGCTTTATGCTTTAGGCTTTATGCTTATTCAAGCTTCATACTGTCAATGACGATTTCTATGTTTTCTCGGGTTGACGGATCAAAACGCAATTCCGTCAGGATTCCGCTGAAGCGTTTGTTTTGCGTCAAATCGAACACAATGTCATGGTACTGTCCGTCTGTGGGAACATCGCGAATGACTGAAGCCGCCTCCACGATCTTGTTGGTTGTCGTCGCCCAGAAAAGCTGCGCCTTATCGGGCTTGCCATCCGCATTCGGAGTCGTTTTCATGCGCACTGTGAATGTCTTGTATTTCTTTGCACGCAACTTTCCAAGATTCGTCGTAATGGCTGGATCCCAATGCTTTGTCTTGATGACCAGATTTCCATCTTCAGGCTTGCAGCTTTCGATTCCCATAAGAACCTTCCAGCCTTGCGCCGTTTTGTCATCAAAGTCCCAACTGGAGCGCGACACGTATGTTACACGTTTCGGAATTGTGATGTCGTATGGACCGAGCCCGACATCTTCCGGTCCGTAATTCAGCGGCCAGCCGCCTTTAGGCATTTTTGCAAATGTATCTCGCACAGCCTCATACATACCAAAACCAAACTCACGGTTCGGCTCCGCATACGAGCCTTCGCCCCATTCGTTCAACGGCGAAAGCAATATCTGCTTCTTATGGTTCGTCTTGTCGGCAAACTCCTTGGCATCCTTGCAGATGATTTGGAACAGTTCGGGCGTGCGTCCGTATATCTCCAGATGGTCGTTCCATGGCCGGTCGTCCCATCCAGTCGATAAGTTCATGAAATACGGCAGGATGCCGACCTCATGCCAGCGTTTCCACAAGTCCTTGTTGGTGACCGCCACCAATTCGAACGGGAAGCGTGAATTGTCCTCCGCCAGATTGCCATGCCACATGTAATGGTATATTGACGTCGATTCAAATCCTTTGTCCTTAAGACTTTGTATCATTTTTTCCGTGACATTCGCCTCAGGCCATTTCATTGCAGAGAAATGAATGCCCGGCAGCCCCGCCGCCCTCGCGGTCTCCTGCGCAATTTCAATGAGTCGCGCCGCGCCACCTTTATCCGCCAAATCACGGTCCATATTGGCGACACTCCACATCATGACGACTGGCTTTCCATCGATCTTATAATACTCCGGCATATTGAAATAATTGTCAATCCAATACTTAGTAACCGCCACCATGTCTTCTTCCGAATGGGAGCCAGGCGCGTTGTGGTTCGCCCACATCATCGCCCATTTCATGTATTTACGGTATTTCGCCTTCTTGAAGGCACGTATCCAATGCTCCAGGCCTATCTGTCCCTTCGACCAGTACCAATCAACCAACAAATACTGTATCCCATTCTCCACCAACCACTTGATTTGCCAATCAACGCATTCCGGATTTGCCTCGTCATACCAGCCCAAAATAGGCTTGCGTTCTGGACAACGTGCAAACACACGCTGCCAGCCGCCGTTGGCACGATTGTCCCAGCCAGGGAAATACAATGCTCCGATTTCATAATCGCCCGTGTCAACAGGCTGCGGTTCAGGCACGTATGCCGCCCTTGGAAGTCCAAGCGATTTCGTGATTTCCATCATCCCTTCGGCCGTCACAGCATTTCCGTTGTCATCCTCCAATGTCACGGCGTAACGGCCATGTACAGGATAGTCGGATTTCAATTTGAAAAAATAATCGACAACATCAAACGGCTCGACGGTCTGCGCCACCGTATCGCCGCCCCCCAGTACTAAAGCGACGCTTTCAGGAGCTTTGAAATTCTTGATTTTCAAATTGTTAGCTGCTTCACCGCCATCGTTCGTCACACGCACCATGAATTCACATTCACGCCCTGCGCGGTTCAGGCCGTTCGTCAGCCCCGAAACTAGAATGGACAACTGCACAGGTCCGCCTGGCCCGTCCGCCACTTCGATTCCCTTGACAGTCATTTGGGACGCCTTTTTTCCATTCAACGTGATGGCAAGCTTGTAAATATCTCCATTCCAACCACCTTCACTCGACATATCGACATTGTAGAACCGCATCTTGCCGTCAGGCAACACACGGAACGTCTTGCGGCGGAGACCGTTGGATTTCGACGAAAGCCATGTCACCGTAGCCCGCTCTGCCCCGACACACGCCATCTGCACACACAGCCAGAAGCCATGTTCCTCTACAGGAACGTTGATATACGTCACCCCTAGACCTAGCGATTTCTCCATATCATTGCGCCGCAGCAAGATGCCAGAATCAGTCATCTGCATTTCAGCGGCAACAGGCTGCCATTTCTCGGAACCACCTTTCGTGAAATCCCACTGCCATTCAGTCGGCTGCATCTTTTCATAGCCTGGATCCATCACCCGAATACGTCGAACCTCAAATGTCCTATTTCCCTTGTCTTCAGGACGATGCGACTGCGCAAAATCCAACCGCAATTTCAGAATCGTCTCCTGTTGCCAAAATGGATTCACGACGTATGTATGCCATTCATTGTCACCTATGATGGAAAAGGATGTGAAAAGACTGGGGGAAAAGCCGTCATACTGTGACTCGTTGGTATCCGTGAAGAAAATCTGACCGTCACCGCCAAGACTGGATTTCATTTCGATTTCCACGTACTGCCACGGTGTCGCCTTGAAGCGGTCTTCAGGGCCAGTCAGCCATGGGTCCCAATCGCTGATCGTCCCTTTCATCACACCGTCTTCAAGACGCACATTTGAGACAAAGTTCGTCTTCTTCGACCATGCCGCGACTGTCTCCGCATTGTCAAACGTCCATTCCTTCAGGCATTTAGGCTCGTTCCGTACCTCCGCAGTCGAAAGTCCGTCAGCCATCACCGTCAATGCCATCAACATGGCAACCGTTCCGAACAGCCTTTTCATTGTTATCCTCGATTTTGAAATCTCTTTATCGTTGCATCACAATGTCTTCAGATACTCAATCGCACGTGTGATGTCGCCGACGGGATCCGCACCGACTTCACGTTCGATCGCGAAATAGCCGTCATAGCCGACATCCTTCAAATTCTGCACATATTTCGGCCAATCGATCCAACCGCTGCCCAACGGCACTTCCTGCCGTTTGTTCGTTTCGGGATTGACCCATGCGTCTTTTGCGTGCGTATGAATGATGTGCTTGCCAAGAACTTTCACGCCTTCCACAGGCTTGTATTCGGCAAACGCCTTCTCGCGGTCATACGTGCCCGTCTCGTCCATCTGATAATGGGCGGGCCACAAAATCAAGTTCGCAGGATCGTAATTCACGGCTAACGATGGACTTCCGACTTCTTCAATCATGTCCAGCAACACTTCCGGCGGTTCAGGACCAGTTTCAATGGCAAGCTTCGCACCGACCTTTTCACCGTGTTCACACAACCGTCCGAAGGAATCGACGAAACGCGCCCATTTCGGATTGTCCTTCGAATGCGGCATGATGCCGCAATGCCCCTGCCAAATGCCGCATTCCAAATCAGCCGCATATTCCAGAAGCCGTTTGCCTTCTTCAATATGCGCATCAAGATTTTCGGGATTCCCCAAATCGACATGTCCGCCCCATGCACAGATGGCTGATATTTCGAGCCCAAGCCCCTTCACAAATTTCACAAGTTCCTTGCGTCCATTCGCATCCAAGTCATTCGGATTGAATCCGTTGACACAAGCAAGATGGACGCCCTGACACCCCTGCTCCGCCGCAAAGCGCATTCCGTCGTAGATATCCATCTTCAAGTTGTGAACCATGATCGCAATTTTTACCATATCATTGCCTCTTGTTGTTTATTTTTTATCTATTAAACTAATTGGTTTGCATTGTCTTAGGCTTTTAGCTCCGCTTGCAAGAGCAGCTCCATTTGATTCACAATGCGGTCTATCAACGCCATTTCCGTAATCAACGGCAGCTTCGTCAACGCCGCTGGCGGGCAGTCCGCCTTGTACGTCTGGGCACTGACATCGACTGCGAAACGATCGCCCATCGCATGGCCGAAATTCGCCGCCGCCTCCGCCGTGCGGAAGAATAACGTCCCCATCAAACCATGTCCTTCGGCTTTCACAATCACTTGCGGATGGCATTCCGCCAACGACTTCAACGCCGTTTCCCAACGCCGTCCCATCTCCGCCGTATGGGCCTTGTTCGCTTCAGCAAATGCCATCGTCACAAGATACGCCAATGACGCGATTTCCTCTTGACCGTTCGTCACGAGCGCACCAAATTGGTTCAAATTATCCAACTCACTCGTCGTCAATATCTTGGATGCAGGATACTGCCCTCCTGGGAAACCCTTACCAATCGTCACGAAATCAGGCCGACTGTTATATTCACGGAACAAATACAGTTCAGGCGACCACAATCCCGTCTGGATTTCATCCACCATCACAGGAATGTCATGAGCATCACAAATCGCATCCGTCCTGTTAATGTAATCGTCTGTCAGACGGATTCCGCCGTAGTTCATGAGCACCAGTTCATGGAAGAAACCAGCCACCTTCGTCTTGCCGCCGTCGTACTGTTCAACAAGCTTCTCGAACGCATCCGCATCGTTGATGGGAACAGGCACAACCTTCAGCAAACCAGCGGCTTCCATTCCCGCATACAATTCGTTCCACATGCCGCGGAACAACTGCGTGACGACCGTCGTCCCATGGTAGTTCGCCTCTGTGCCACCGCGCAAATCGCCCATGACGAAAAACACGGGCGTGCGGCCATGATATTTCGGAGCTTCAAAATGCGGCTGCAACTTATAAAATCGCGCCAACATCATCTTCAAAGCCGCCTCGCACGCCAAGCTGCCCGTTTCAAGATTGATGACGCGGTTCAGCACGTGCCGTTCACGGCTCGACAGCACGGCTGCAAGTCCATCCACATCGTCTTTCGACAATCCATTTGCCGTGCGAATCAATTCGCGTTCCAGTTTCCGTGTGATGAAGCCACGTGTATTATTGTGCGTAATATTCGTTATTCCAATACGTTGCGCAATCTCCAACAGACGATAGCCCGGGAAATTCTGCCCCAGCGACGCCTGGTAATGTTCGCTCTTGCCGATGATCGCCAACCGTCCATCCTCTTGCAGACGATACGGCCCCATGCCAGACAGCGGAGCCGCGTTCAGATGCGTGCTCGCTCCAAACGCATCCGTTGGAGCACCCGTGTTGTCATCCGCAAATGGCTCGCACAACACATCACCTGTCCTTTCCAGCAATGCCGCGACATTCTTTGCATACGCTTCAGGCCAAAACTCAACTTTCTCTCGCCCAAGCTCTTGCAACTTCTTCTCATCCCCCAGCCCCAACGACGACGATGCACGGCAGACAGCATCCACATACTCGCTACCTAGCATGTCAACCAATGACAAACACAGATTTTCCATTTTCAGCTCTTGCTAGATTTCATAACACTATATTATTTTTTCTCTACCTTTAGTTTACATGATTTTTCAACAAAAACAAGCATTGTCGTCACTTGTTTCTTGACTTAACATGGACATATTATTCTTTTGGTCCAAAAACAACTGCATCATGCGACAGATTATTATTCAAATTATGAAATCATTATACTTTACATTTATTCTTATATTTTCTCTTACGGCATTCTCTGCCCTTCATACCGTTTGGTTTGTTCCAGACTGGCAACTCGATCTTTCCGCCCAAAAAAGAAAACAATCGGAACTCACCACTATCTTGAAACAGACATTTCCGGAAGCCGATATAATCATTCAAAATTGGCCGCACATCGTCAAGCCTGAACAAGCCTTGGCTGAAGCCGAGCTGTTCGTAGCCCGCCTTGGAGAAAACATCATGGATATGACACCTGAACAACTCTCCAAACTGACAATCATCGGCCATTCCCGTGGTGCTAATATCGTTTACCGTGTCATGGAAGCCTTCCATTCTCTCGATTCACCTGATGATATATCTTTGAAACCTCGCCAGTGCATATTTCTAGAATCACTCATCCCATTGACCGAAAAAAACCTGTCGGACATCTTGCAAGACACGATTCTACCCAGCATTTGCATCTGCGACCCTGACAACTATTTCCGCCATCTATGGCACGATTTAAATCCAGGGCAGAAGCTTCTTGGAGACGACACGAATGACCTCCTGCCTGAAACATTCATCATCGCTCCGTTCCACACTACGCTCGCCCCTAACATCAAGCAAATCCTAGACATCGACAACGACATCTACTCCCAAAGCATCCTAAACTACCAATATGCAATTATCTATCTGCGATGCCTCCAAATCGAATTGTGGGGAAATCTCCCGCCATACGATTTATCAGCTTTGAAAAAAGGCTATAACAAACACATTTTCTGTGATTTCAAACAACCCTCGACTCATTCCTTCAACTGGTGGGAACCCATCGACCGCCATCCAGACTGGATTCTTCTCCAACACGTCGTCACAGGACATTGCAAGATCATCAATGCCAAGGGGGAACAACGCTTCGACAAAAAGCAACGTCCCCTTTGGGGAGAATGCCGAGAAATATGCAAAAAATTTGACGAATTGACCGACGATATCATCGATATTGAAAACTTCAAATCCGCCCAGCGCACCAACAGCCACCGTTATTGGGATGTTGTCAAATCTCACGAAGGTTGGGAATTACAGAAAAACAACGTATTCGGTAATTCACGCGTCATCAATAACACTGATAACCGTTGCATCAAATCTGGTTTTGCCGAATCGGTCAACAAGGCATTTGAAATTGTATGCCAACAGGTCGATGCCGTCAAGGCACGCCCTCCCATCGACGTGCTCAAGTCGGACGGCCCAACAGCTATCCGCGATGCCGTCTGGTGGAGGACTATCCAAGACAATGACTGCCAGCCATACGCAGGCTGGCGACTCGAAAAACACATACGTTCGGGATATTGCCGCATCATGGACAACGCCAATCGCTGCCGTTATTCTGCAGACGAATCCAATGCAAAACGGATGTTCGAGGAAATCTGCAACAATCTGAAATCCAATGATTTCAAAGCAAGCTTGCCACATTGGACACCCCCCGCCGTCATCTGGTATGTCCCAGGCTGGAAACGCTGCGAACCGAAGCTCGCTCCAGAACATGAAGACTATTTCAAAAAAGCATTCCCTGGCTCAAAGGCAGAAATCGCCAATTGGGAAGGCAACGGCAATTGGTCGGACAGTGTCGCCAAAGCCGACGAATTCGCGAAATCGCTCGTCGAAAAGATTGCCGCCATGAAGCCCGAAGAACGTGAACAACTGACACTTATCGGCCATTCCCTGGGCGGGCGTATCGTGACTCGAACCGTCGCGGAACTTCTCCGTCGCAACCTCCGCATTCAGAACGCCTGCCTGCTTGCCGCCGCCATTCCATTCGATGATCCAGATGCTGAACTTGCCCTCAAAAGCCAGTCCATGCCAGTCATTTCAATCTACAATCCCAATGATAGAATGCTGTTTGCCTACCGCATTGGCGGCGGCGAGCATTCCAAGGCCCTCGGTGCGCATTCCACTGGTCGTTTGAACGAATTTCCAGTTTCCTGGAACACCATCGAAGATACTCACATTCCCACGACGGACATCAACTGGGATTTCGTCAAATCCGCCTTCAACCACACCGCCATCTTCTATCTCCGCCAATTGAAGAAAATTATAGACTCACTCCAATAAAAAAAAACATACAACGCATAATTCTTGTATTACATTAATCATTAATCATTAATCATTATGACAAATCCCAATTGGTACCGCAATAGTTTCCGCCGCAATCTCGTCGATATGCACATAGAAGACTGGAATCCAGAGTTCCTCTCGCAATTCGATCCAGACGAATACTATGCCAATCTAGTCCGAGCACATGTCAAGTCGCCGATGATTTACCTTCAATCGCATGTCGGCCATTGCAACTGGGATACAAAATCAGGCCACCGCCATCAATCGTTCACAGATTGCACGAAGAAAATGCAACGTCTTTTCGACCTCTGCCACAAGGGCGGCATGAATGTCGTGGCATACTATTCCATGATTTATAACAATGACGCCTACATCGCTCACCCTGAATGGCGCCTTCGCGACATCAATGGACACAGCACACGTTTCGACAATGGCAAAGGCCAGTATTTCGGCGGCACGCGATATGGCCTATGCTGCCCAAACAGCCCCGGCTACCGCGATTTCGTATTGAAGCAACTGGACGAAATCTTCGATTTGTTCACCATCGAAGGCATCTTCCTCGATATGCTTTTCTGGACACGCCCCTGCTACTGCGATTCCTGCAAAGCACGGTGGAAGGCCGAGCACGGCGGAGATATTCCAACCGTCATCAATTGGAACAATCCAGACTGGCGCGCATTCCAAGCCAAACGCGAGGAATGGATGCAGGATTTCGCGATGATGATTACAAACAAAATCAAATCCCGCAATCCAAACTGCTCCGTCGAACACCAGTATTCGACCATGATGCACGGCTGGCGGCAGGGCGTCAACCACAACATCGCCGTCGCTTCAGATTACTGTGGCGGAGATTTTTACGGCGGAGCCCCGCAACATTCCGTCGCCTGCAAGTTGTATTACAACATGACCGCCAACCAGCCGTTTGAATACATGACTTCCCGTTGTTATCCAGGTCTCCGTGAACACACAACCACCAAGACGGAGGATATGCTCCGTCTCTCCGTCATGTCAACGCTCGCCCACCACGGCGCGGCCTTGCTCATTGACGCCATTGATCCTAAAGGTACCTTGGACTCAAGACTTTATGAAACGTATAGCAAAATCTACACCGATGCTGAAAAGCTCGAACCATACATGGAAGGCACGCTCGTGCAGGACGTTCAAGTGCTTTTCAATCTCGAAGGTAAATACAATCCCAACATCAACAATGTGCCCATCGGCACGCCTCTCGCCAACGATGACAGTTGCCCGCACACTTCTGCCGTCATGGGAGCCTGCCGTTCCCTCCAACGGATGCACATCCCCTTCGGCGTCTTTTCCAACTGGAAGCCAGAAAAGGCCAATGGAGCCTCAATCATCGTACTGGCAGATACATACGACCTGCCACAGAACGCCGTTGATTACATCGAAAATTTCGTCGCCAACGGTGGAAGCCTCTACATGAGCGGTCGCGTGAATCCTGAACTCATCCAAAAACTCACAGGTATTCGTCTAGACGGCCCCGTCCAGACACCCGTAGCCTACATGGTTCCCACGACTATCGGACAGCCGCTTTTCACCGACCATAACCACGACTATCCCTTCGCCATAACCTGTGGCCTCCAGAATATTCTCCTTCCCAATGATTTCCATGGCGATGTTCTCGCTACAACCGCCCTGCCATACGACGCCCCGCAACAGCAGGGCGAACTGCATCCCGACGAGAGCGACGGCTTCGACTACACTGCCCCGCAGGCACGCTTCGCCTCCATCCATTCCAATCCGCCAGGTCGTTTTACCAACACAGCTTCTTTGATTAAAACCACTTACAGGAAAGGAACTGTCATTTATTCTGCCGCTCCATTTGAGACATTGGACCGCCCCGCAACATCACCGTTGTTCGCGAACATCATGAATCTCCTCAACGGCGCCCGCCAATGGTCATTCTCCTCCAATGCGCCACAACAAGTGGAAGTCATTGAATTCGACGCTCCTGCGAAACATCGTCGCTACATCAACCTCATCAACTCGCAGGATTCCTTCCAGATTCCCGCCATCTGCGACTTCGATGTTTCCGTGCAACTCGACACCGCACCATCACGCATCCTCTCCCTTCCCGACGAAACGCCCCTCCCCTTCATCTACGAAAACGGCTGCGCCACCTTCCATGTGTCCAAACTGCCCATCTGCAATTTCTATGCAGTAGAGTTGTCATGACATTGGCAACCATGCTTGCATAATGTATATTTTTACTGTATAGTAAATCATAAAAAATGAAATAATAAAGTTGAAATATTTCATGATACCCTAGAAATACTGCGTTTTCGTATAACCACTGTGATTTTTTAATCCATTTTCAGGCAGGACAAAGATAAAATGGACAATCAACAATTGGCAAAGAATAATTCAATCGATGGACAGCTTCTTTACCATGGGAGTCAACAGATTGTCAGACTGCCAGAAATAAGAATTGGCAAATATACCAAAGATTTCTCCTTCGGTTTCTATTGTACTCTTTAAAAAAATCAAGCTGTTCGTTGGGCTACTCGTTTTCCCTCTCCAGGATACGTCAATATTTTTTCCTGCAAGCAATTACATGATTTGCGAACCCAACGATTCGATACGATGACAGAAGAATGGCTGGATTTCATTGTCGCTTGCCGTCATGGAAACACGCATGATTTCGACATCGTGGAAGGTCCAATGGCAAATGATACAATCTTCAATTACATACAGGATTTCATGGATGGAAATATTTCCAGAGAAGCATTTTGGGCATTGGCAAAATTCAAAAAGCCTACGCATCAAATTTGCTTCCATACCCAAAAAGCTCTTGACACATTGACATTCGAAGGATATGAAATATATGGAAATTAATTTCAGCGACTTGTTTTTCACTTGCAGCCTGATTGAGTTGATTGGCAGACTTACCTGCCAAAAACGGGCCAATGTGGTCTCCTTAATGGGACGAAAAATCGTAGCACATATTTATGACCATGCAGATGTTCTTCATTGCGAACAAATTGCAAAGACAGCAGATATATTTATCGAAATGTGCAAGATACCAAAAGGCGATTTCGACAATGTCTCCACCTGCAAATATGAGGTGCCCGACTACTGGACAATCGGCAAGGTCTATGCCCGTCTCATTCAAGATATTACGGAAGATGATGTAATAGATGCTTTGTTCAAGGCATATAATTCCCCTATAAGTGATTTTATTTCACATTACAACGGCGATTTTTTCTACCAGTCGCGCGAATATGTCAAAGAAGCATATTTCTATGAACTGGACGCCCCCGCACATGCAAGAGCTGGTCTGCCGTTGCATTTGCCGTGAACATCATCACACTAGAAGATATTGCCTTTCAGCTCCTTCTTCCACAAAAATTGAAAGACTTACACACCTTATCAATTCCTACGCGATTGCCTTCTACGCCGTCTTGTCGTCGTTTTTTCTTCTTCACCAATGAGTTGCAACTCCAATTTCTGATTTGCCGTGATAACATTCCATCCCTTTTCGGTCAGTTCCAGACATGGATACTCTCCTTCCGCAACCTGTATGTAGCCATTGTCCTCCAACGCCTTCAAGAACCTCTCGCAGAGCGTCTTACCAATATGCGCCAACGCCCCGTGGCAAGGATTCTCCATCAAATCACGCCGTTCATCCATCTCACCAAGAAGCATACTGACAATCCGACGACGACCAAACTTTCCATTGACAAAACTCACTGCCGACAAAATCTGCTTCGCCAATTGCAACTCGCTTTCATTCGCCGCACGCCCGATGCCGTGCGTATGGCCACATCGATCGCAACAACCACATCGCCAATTTCCAATCTTCTCGCCGAAATAACCGATGATATACGCTTGACGGCAATGTGTCGTCCGAATGTATTTCTGCACATCCTCAAAGCGTTTGCGATCAAGGGCTTCCTTCTTCACCAACGCCTTTTCGTCGATGTCCAATTTCTCCTTTCGCCCCTTTTCGCTCAATTTCAAAACACCTTCTGCGTCGCCGACCGTCCAACTGAACACCGTTCCACCCAATGCAGCAATCACCCTTTCCACTTGGTCGATGCGAAGACCGCTGATTTCCGCCAAATCAAGCAACGTACCTTGGAACGTGCGCGTCCCACGCTGCGCCACGTATGAGCAGATGCGATATGTAAACATCGACCGTTGCGTATTCTGCGCTTCGTTCACGCGCAACAGCAAAGCCGCTGGTTGCAGAAATTTCAATTCTCCCACATCGCCGACCTGTGCAAACTCGCGTTCCAGAATGCCCTGCCGTTCGAGAATCCGCGCCGCCGCGTTCAACTGCGCCACGCTTCTGGCATTATCGATGTACGGCAGAAGCAGATTCGGCATCCAGACAACCGAGCCGTCTTCCCGCATGTCTTTTCGCAGAAGGCGATGCACATCCCGCAACACGTCCAACGGTGGATTGTTTACATCAAGCAAAAACTCCTGTATTCGGCGGTCTGGATAGCATTCCAAGAGGACACAATCCGCAGGCTGACCATCGCGCCCCGCTCGCCCCGCCTCCTGATAGTACGCCTCCAAACTGCCAGGCATATTATAATGAATGACTTGCCGCACGTCCGCACGGTCAATGCCCATGCCGAAAGCGTTCGTCGCCGCGAGCACGGGACATTCATCCTGCAGAAAGTATTCCTGCGCCGCCTTGCGCTCCAAATCCCGCATACCCGCATGGTACATCCGCACGCCGTAGCCATTCGACAACGACTCCGCCTCCTTCCGTGTCGAAACATAGATAATCGTCGGAACTTTCCGCTTTAGAAATCCTTCCAAAGCCTGCCGCTTCTCCTCCAGCGATGCACAGTTCACAACTTGGAACGACAGGTTCGGCCGCTTGAATCCCGTGACCAGCTCAGACAGATTCGGTCGTTTCAACTGTTCGCGGATGTCATCCCGCACGTATGGAGTCGCCGTCGCCGTAAAAGCGCACACCTGCATGGTTTGCAGCTCTGGTGTCATGTCCCACAGCCGTTGGTAGTCCGGCCTGAAATCATGGCCCCACTGGCTGACGCAATGCGCTTCATCGACCACCACCAGATTCGGCGGATGGTTTGCCAGATACTTGCGGAATCCCTCCACACGAAAACGTTCAGGCGCGACATACAGGAATTTCAACTGTCCATGAGTCGCAGCCAAAAGCGCGTTGTTCTGAAATTGCCGAGGTACGGAGCTGTTGACACTGGCGGCGGGAATTCCACGTGCGTTCAATGCATCCACTTGGTCTTTCATCAATGCGATAAGCGGCGAGATGACAAGACCATATCCCTCTCGAACCATGATGGGAAGCTGGTAGCACAGCGACTTGCCGGCACCAGTCGGCATGACGACACACAATTCCTCCCCCGCCAGAATACGACTCACGACCTCCTCCTGTCCAGGCAGGAATCCGTCATGTCCAAAATATCGTTTCAATGCTCCCAGCAATCCATCCATGTTCCGTTTCAATCACTCAAACAACGCCTTCACAAATGCCTCCTGGTCAAATGGTTGCAAGTCATCGACCTGTTCACCAAGGCCGATGAACCGTACGGGATAGCCAAGTTCCTGCTTGATGGCGACAACGACTCCCCCCTTGCCCGTTCCGTCGAGCTTAGTCAGTATCAACCCTGTGATTGGGAACAACTTGCCAAATTCCTTCGCCTGAATCAAGGCGTTTGTGCCGATGGATGAATCCACCGTCAGCCAGATTTCGTGCGGAGCATCGGGAGATTCCTTCGCGATGATTCGTTTCACCTTCGCCAATTCGTCCATCAAATCACGCCGTGTATGCTGTCGCCCAGCCGTGTCGATGATGACATAATCCACGCCTTTCTGCTTGCCCGACCGTACGGCATCGAACGCGACCGCCGCCGCATCGCCGCCCTGTTTGCCGCCGACGACAGGCACGCCCAACCGTTCGCCCCAGATTTTCAACTGCTCGACGCCCGCCGCGCGGAACGTGTCACCAGCCCCCAAAAGCACACTTTTTCCCTGCTTCATGAAATAATTTGCTAGTTTTGCGACACTCGTCGTCTTGCCGCTGCCGTTCACACCGACCATCATAATGACGGTCGGTCCATCTGTCGCATGGTTGATTTCAGGCTGGCCGCCTTCGGATAGCAGTTTCAAAATCGACTCCTGGGCCACGCCCATGATGTCTTCACCTGTCTTGATGAGACCGCGTTCGTAGCGATCCTTCACTTCTTTCACCAGCTGACCACTGATGGCGATGCCCAAATCCGTTCCGACCAAGGCAGCTTCCAGCTCGTCGTAAGTATCTTGATTCCAAGTCTTATCGCCACCGAAAAGACCACCTATCTTGCGCATCAGCGACGTTTTTGTCTTCTGAAGACCACGTTTGAAAAATTCAAAAATCGAAGCCATTTCAATACTCCTGAAAAATTAACCTGCCATCACAATTGGCATCGCACTAACGTTAATTAGTTAATTTATTCATTCTTCGCAATTTTTCAAAAATATCCGCATTGAAAACCTCTGCACTTCTGCAACTTTGCACCTCCGCGACTCTGCGTTAATTATCCTTCTGTGTCTCTATCAATCTAGAAAATATTGATTTTGCATGATGACGATTTATTTTATGCACAACACCTCTTAAATCAACGCCTCTCCCTCTACGGAATCACCTCCATGTGCGGCATTTCAGGCATCTTCCATCCACAGTTTCAAGACTCTCATCTTGAATATGTTAAGCTCATGGTCCAAGCCATGAAACACCGTGGGCCGGACGCGCAGGCCACCCTCGTCGTCTCCAAACAGCCCGCCGTCGTCTTCGGCCATGACCGCTTCGCCGTTTTCGACCTTTCGCCTCAGGCCGCCCAGCCCATGACGGACTCCGCCAACGGCAATGTCATCATCCTCAACGGCGACATTTACAATTTCAAAATCCTCCGCAAGGAACTGCAAGGGCATGGACATGTCTTTAAAACTCAATCAGATACGGAAGTCCTCCTGAAAGCGTATGCCCAATGGGGCGACGACTGTCTCAACCGCCTGCGCGGCTTTTTCGCATTCGCCTTATGGGATGCCGCCAAACAACGCCTCCTTCTCGCACGCGATCAAATCGGAGCCAAGCCCCTCTACATCTACCGAAACGGCGACGAAATCCGCTTCGCATCCGAGTTCCGCGCCCTGCTGGCCTCTGGCATCCCGCGCGAACTCGACATGGATGGCGTCCTTTCCTACCTTAATTATGGTTCCGTGCAGGACCCGCTGTCACTCGCCCGCAACGTCCGCTCCCTCCACCCCGCCCACAAGCTCGTCTGGCAAGATGGCAAGACCACCGTCACACGCTATTGGGAGCCTGATTTGTCGCCAGCGGACGGTAAGCCGGAAGACCTTGTCAATGAATTAATTGAAGAGATGAAGGCTTCTGTCAAGATGCAGCTTGCCGCAGACGTGCCAGTCGGTGCGTTCCTTTCGGGCGGCATCGACAGCTCCGCCATCGTCGCCCTGCTCCATCAAGTCCGTTCCGACATCACACTCAACACCTACACATTGACGTTTGACGACACAACTGTCGCTAACGAAAAGGATTACGCCAAATTGGTCGCCGTCCAGAATAAAACCTGCCATAGGGAACTCCTGCTTGAAACGAAAACCATCCGCAAATACATCAACACAGCGTTGGACGACTATGACCTGCCGTCATTCGACGGTCTCAACACGTGGTTTATCGCCAAACTGGCCAAGGCGACGGGCCTCGGAGTCGCCCTCTCAGGCATCGGCGGCGATGAAATTTTTGCAGGATACAGCCGTTTCGCCACAGCTTTCCGCATGGAGAAATCCGCCAAATGGCTCCGCCTATTCCCTCATGGTCTCGGCCTTGCACTCGCTCGAAAAACACGAGACGAAAAATTGCGCAAGACATTCCAGATGTTTGGGATACGCGAACAACCCTATTACCTTTCGCGGCAGATGTTCTCTCCGCTGACCATCGCCGAACTGCTCGGCCGCCCCCTTGCGGAGCTTGATTTCAGCTGGCGTTCCACCGCCTTCCCGCAATTGATGGAGACGCCATGCCCCGACGACCCAATCAACCGCTTCTCCTATCTGGAGCTCAACACCTATCTCGTCTCCACGCTTCTCCGCGATTCCGACCAAATCGGCATGGCCCACGCCCTGCCGATCCGCGGCCCCTTGCTGGATAAAGTCATTGTGGAAAAAGCACTTAGGATTCCTGGTCAATACAAGGTCAGCCCAGACTGCCCCAAGCCGATTCTCGTCAAAGCCGCAGGAAAGGGACTTCCCGCCGAATGTGTCAATCGTAAAAAACAAAGCTTCGAACTCCCATTCGCCTCCTTCTTTAACAACTATTTCAAAAAGCCTATCAAGGATTTCCTCTACGACAACGACGCCTTGCTTTTCTCCCCCGACGCGTTAAAGGCCATCGGTCGGCTCCATGAACAGAAAAAACTTATATGGAGCCGCTTATGGACTCTATTCACTCTAGACCGTTTCTGCCGCAAACACAACCTCCATTCATGAAAAAACTGTTCGCCTCCCTTTTCTTTCCCGTCCCCCTGACGCTCTTTCTGCTTGTCGCAGGGCTTGTCCTCATCCACAGCAGAAAAGTCCATTTTCCTCATTCCAAACAACTTGGGCGCTTTGCCGTCATCCTGTCGTGCATTCTTCTTCTCCTCTATTCCATGTTCGGCTGGTATCCCTGCATGAAACTCGAATACAAATGCGAACCGCTCCATGTCACACAGGAACTTGCCGACGGCGCACCATACGTTATCGCCGTCTTCGGCAACAGTTACATCTTCGACAAGTCACGGCCGCCCGAACACCGCTTCCAAAGCGTCATGTCTGCACGGATGTTCGAGGCCGCGCGTGTCGCCCATGAATTGCAGCAACTTGGCATCGACTACACCGTCGCCGTCTCCCTTCCCATCCCCCAAAAATTTCAACAGGATTTTCCCAAAGATTTCCGCCTTGCAGATGCCCGCCACTATTTTTCGCTTTTCGGCATCCCAGCGGAAAAAGTCGAAATGATTGCCGACACATGTCGCAACTCGAAAGATGAAATCCGCGAATTCGCCAAATACAACCAAAAACTCATCATCGTCTCCAGTGCGGCACATGTCCCGCGTCTGATGATTCTCGCAGAAAAGTGCGGACTTGAGGCCATTCCAGCCCCCGCCGCCATGAACATAGACCGTAATTACAAACCAACCTGCCGCCCCATCGTCCAAAATCTGGAGTATTTGAGGCAGGCCGCTTACGAATTCCTTGGGACGCTCCAATACAAATTGTATTGGTAAGGCTCTGGATTTTTCAGGGATTCCTGAAAAAATCATCATGATCATTTGACTTTTCAGAAATTTGATTTATTTTATTTTTGTTTTCATTACAAAAATGAAAAAAGAACAATACTTAGTCATACACTATCAAAAAAGAGGAAAAGCACATGAAACGTTATGTATGCCCCATCTGCGGTTATGTCCACGAAGGTAACGAGCCCCCCGCGTTCTGCCCCCAGTGCAAGTGCCCGGGCGCGAAATTCAAAGTCGAAGAAGCCAAAGATCTGAAGTGGGCTTGCGAGCACACCATCGGCATCCCTGCCGACACGGATGCGCAGGTCGTCGAAGGCCTGAAGGCCAATTTCACCGGTGAATGCACGGAAGTCGGCATGTACCTTGCCATGAGCCGCCAGGCCGAGCGCGAAGGCTATCCGGAAATCGCTGACGCCTTCAAGCGTTACGCTTTCGAAGAGGCCGAACACGCCGCCAAGTTCGCCGAACTGCTCGGCGAAGTCGTCACCACCAGCACGGAAAAGAACGTCCAGCTCCGCCGCGACGCCGAAAACGGTGCCTGCGCCGGCAAGCTCGAACTCGCAAAACGCGCCAAGGAACTCGGTTACGACGCCATCCATGATACCGTCCATGAAATGGCCAAAGATGAAGCCCGCCATGGCTGCGGCTTTGCCGGTCTGCTGAAGCGCTATTTCGGTAAGTAATCGTCAAGTCTCTGCGGGGGATGACGTTGCATAACGCCATCCCCTTCTTTTCCTTGTTCTTTTCAAATAATTATCTGTTTTTTTGATTCCCATGTTGACAGAAATCACCAAAGAAGAGGTGATCTCGCGGCTGAGAAACGCAGGCATTTCCCCCTCAGGCCCGCGCATCGCCGTTTACCATTTCCTTTGCAACAACCATATCCATCCAACGGTTGACACGATTTTCCACGCCCTTTCTCCGGAAAATCCAACACTTTCCCGCACAACCGTTTACAACACATTAAAGCTGTTGCTTGCAAAGAAGCTTATCCAGTCTGTGAAAATAGAGGACACGGAAGTCCGCTTCGATGGCAACCCAGATTTCCATGCCCATTTCAAATGCCGCCAGTGCGACTGCATCATGGATTTGTTTGACGTGCCATGCCCTGCAATCCCGCAGTCCGATGATTTCCAAATCGAATTTCCGCAGCTTAATTTCTACGGACTCTGCCGAAGTTGCCAAAATAAAACGCGATAATTTATGCTGTATTGATAGAAAATCCGCAATAGGCTGTATAGTATTAGATATTGTCCATACAGTCGTCATTTCAACCAGCGGATTTTCCCATGACATTCCAGAACAATTTCTCATCGAGATTTACACGCCGACAGCTCATCAAGACAGGTCTTGTCGCAGGTGTAGGATTCACAATTATCCCAAATACCGTGCTTTCCGCACCTGGACGGCCAGGCGCCAATGATAAAATCAACCACGCCATCATCGGTGTCGGCAGCATGGGCAACGGCCATGTCGGATATGTGCTTAACGACCCGCAGGCCAAACTCGTCGCCGTCTGCGACGTCCGCAAATCCCGCCGCGAAGCCGCCGCGCAACGCGCCAAAAATGCGGGCCACGACTGCAAGGCATATCTTGATTTCCGTGAAATGATCGATAGCGAAGACATCGACGTCGTCCATGTCGTCACGCCGCCGCATTGGCACGCCCTGCAAGACGTTTACGCATTGAATCACGGTTGCGACGTCTGGGCGGAAAAGCCCATGACTCGCACGCTCGGCGAAGGCCAGGCCATCGTGGAGGCCGCCCGCCGCAACGGCCGTATGTTCCGTCTCAACACATGGTTCCGACTTTACGGGCAATTCTACCAGTTCGGCACTACAGTCGAACCGATTGCGCGTCTCGTCCGTTCAGGGCTTCTCGGCTGGCCGTTGACCGTCCGTGTCAGTCCGCATACAGGCTTCCCATGGCACATGTCAGGCAACATCGGTCGCATCGGACAGCCCGCCGAACCCATCCCCGAAGACCTCGACTACGATATGTGGCTCGGCCCAGCCCCTTGGAAACCTTACACGACGCATCGCGCATCTGGTTCATTCCGAGCCTATTGGGACTATGACGGCGGTGGCCTCGCGGATTTCGGACAACACTATCTCGATCCCGTCCAATACATGCTTGGAAAGGACAACACGAGCCCTGTTGAAGTTGAAGCGAATGCGCCTTGGCCGCAGCATCCAGATGCAGTCGGCAGTTGGGGGCAGGTCGTCATGAAATACGCAGACGGCTGCAAACTAATTCTTGAATCTTGCGAATGGGGCCCAGAAGAAACGAAAGACAAGCCATATATCGAAGGGCCTGAAGGCAAGTTATATAGAGGCTTCCGCACAGAGCCAGCTTCATTAGCAGAAAAGGTCAGATTCCTCCCGAAATTGGAGCCGCAGATCAGCGATTTCAACGTCTCCGTCCGCACACGCCAGAAATTCGGCCTCAACGAAGTGAACGGCAACCGCTCCAACATTCTCATCCATCTCGCGAACACAGCCATCCGGCTTGGACGCAAGCTCCATTTCGATCCCGTCACCATGCGCTTCATCAACGATCCCGAAGCCAACCGCATGGCGAACCAACCCATGCGCGCCCCCTGGTCGCTTTAATGTCCATTTCCATGAAACGGAGACGATAATAGCCAAGAAAAAATCATTTATCATACTCGGACTCATCTCATCACTCCTTCTCGCACAGGACGATACAGTCAAAAATCTCGCTTCTGGGCTGAACCTGCCATCACCAGCGGAAGGCCATCGAGTCGCGGCTGAACTCGAAAAAGGCGGCGTGGCAAGCGTTGAAAAACTGCTCGAACTATTGCAGAGCGCCAATTCAACAGAAAGCACCAGCGCCACTTACGCACTCACCGCCCTCGTCACCAATTCGCCTGAAAATCGCGGAGTCATCGCACAGGCCATGGCGGACGGCTTAAGGGGAAAGATACAGGACGACAACGCCAAATGCACCATTCTCAAGCTATTATGCCTTTGTGCAAGCGATTCGCAAATACCCGCCATCGCCGCGCAATTGAACAACGCCCTCGTCCGCCCATACGCCATCATGACACTGACCTCCATTGGCACACCGCTTGCCACAAAGACTTTAGTTGACGCTGCTTCCAAAGCTGAACCAGCCATCGCCATGGAATATGTCTCCGCCTTCACCGCCCTCAAATCGTCCACTGCCACGCCCGTCCTTCTGAAATTGTTCGATGCGGCAACTCCCTACCAGCGTGTCGCCGTCATGAACGCCCTCGCGGAAACAGGCGATGCAACCGTCGCAGACAAATTCTTCGACGTGCTTGCCAAAGCAAAAGGCACGGAGCAGGACGGCGCACGCGCCGCCATCGCTCGACTCATCCGCCGCCTTGACAACAAAACGGCCGCCGCCCAAATCGCCCGTCGTCTCCACGAAATCGCCCCGTCTGAAGTCAGTCTTTCCGCACTTATTGATTCACAAGGACTTACGGATTCGCTTCCGAAATTGATCACCGCCATCGCCTCCGATAACAAATTGCTCCGCAATGCCGCACTCAATCTTTTGGATGCTTATCAGGAAAATCCTGCAGACAAACCGTTGCTGTCAATCGCCGCCAAGGCTTCTCCGCAAGTCCAAGCCGACATACTCACATTCTTCGGTCGCCGCCCCCACGCCGACGCATCGTCTTTTGTTTTCAAATCCCTCGAATCACAGGATGCCACCGTCCGCCAAGCTGCCATCCGCGCATTACCTAAATACAACGCTTTCAACGCCATGAAAGCGTTGACAAACGCCTTGGTCAATGGTTCTAAAGAAGACCTGCCCGTTATTCGCCAAACACTTTCCTGGTTCACGGCTCCCAATTTCGGACAGGAACTTGAGACGGCTCTCAATCCCGAACTCCACGCAGAAATCAAAATCACCATCATCGAACTATTGGCCTCACGTCGTCTGTCGGAACAATCCGAGCCAATCTTCAAGTCATTGGAGGATAAGGATCCCAACGTCCGCAGAGCCGCTGTCAAGGCCCTCGAAGTCCTCGCCCAGCCAGCGGATGTCAAAAAACTGCTCGGTTATTTGAAGAATACAGAAGATGCCGCCGAACTGCAAAGCTTCCACAACGCCCTCTCCAATCTCGGCCGCACCTATCCGCAGACCGTCAAGGCAATCATCGACTCATTGCCCCCTCTGCAAGGCAAAGACCATGTCACCCTCCAGCAAGTCATCGCCTCTATCGGCGGAGAAGAAGCCATGAACGCCATCCTTTCGGACTTGCAAAGCCCCAACCAAGATATCCAAGACGGTGCCGTCCAAGCACTTTCCAATTGGGTTGACACCGCCGCCATCGAACCGCTTCTCGAAATCGCCGCCAAGAAAACGCCTGGCCTCCATCACAGTCTCGCCATCAAAGGACTGCTCCGACTCTATACCATCCAGAAAGACCTCCCCGTGGAGTCCGTTGTCACCAATTTCCAGAAAGTGCAGGAACTATGCCTTACTGACGATGAATACGCGCTCGTCCTCTCCACCGCAGGAGAAAACAGGCAGGATGCCATCCTTTCCAAAATCGTCCTTCCAGCCTTTGAAAAAGAAGCACTTATATCAGCCGCAGCAGCAGCGGCCGTCAAAATCGTCTGCCCCGCAAATCCTAACGACCGCGGCCTGACAACGCCCTCCGCCCGCCTCGCCATGGAAAAAATCACCAATCTCTGTGACGTACAACAGCTCGTCCTCCGTGCAGGATCCCAACTCGCGTTGTTCCACATAGACGGCGTCAACGTCGCCTTCAACAAGCCCGTGACCATCTCCGTCGAAAGCGAAGAAGGCCATCCGAAAGAACTCGCGACGGACGGCATCGTCACTGAAGACAGCGCATGGTGGGGCAATCCATGGCCCTGCTCCATCACCGTCGATCTGCAGGAAGCCATCTCCATCGACTCCATCCGCCCCATTTTCCATTGGGATAACCGCCGATACTATGCCTATGAAATTGAAACATCGCTGGATAACGCCAACTGGCAGAAAGTCGTGGACGCCTCGCAAAACACGCTGACATCCACCAACCGCGGCATCCTCCATCCACTCCGCCAGCCTGTCCTAGCACGTTATGTCAAACTCAACGTCGTTAAGAACAGCGCAAATATCGCCGCCCATGTCGTTGAGTTTGAAATCTATTCGAAGACCGCCAAACCACCCATCGCCACAGGCCCCAATCTCCTTCTGAAGCAACCTGTTACGTTCGGCTCCGAACAGGAACAGGACCACGCGCCAGAACGCGCCGTCGATGGCCTCATCGGCAAATGGGACGGCTGGCATACCGACAAGTGCCCCACGTGGCTGCAAGTCGATATGCAGCGCGTCGCGGAAATCGACACTGTTCGCGCTATTTTCTATTGGGACGGTTCCCGCACATATTCCTATAACATAGAGGTTTCCGAAGACGGGAAGGCATGGAAGCGTGTCGCGGATGTGCCTGATAACAAGCAAGTCTCAAACGCGCAAGGCTTTACGCATCGTTTTCCTGCCGCAAAGGCCCGTTATGTGAAAATCAACGTCACGCAGGGATGGGGCAAACGCTATGTCCATCTTGTTGAACTAGAAGCGTATGCGGCTGGAAAAGCTCCTGAGGTTCTGCCATCCGCCGAACCGCTCGTCCAGAAGATTCCATTACCGAAAGCTGATGCTGATGGATTCATTACGTTGTTCAACGGCAAGGACTTGGCGGGATGGCGTGGAAACATCAACGACTACGGTGTCAAAGACGGCGTTATTTTCTGCAAGAAAGGCAGCGGTGGTCAGCTCTTTACACAGTGGGAGTTTGACGATTTCGAACTGCATTTTGATTTCCTGCTTGGCCCAGGCTCCAACAATGGGCTCGGCATCCGCGCCGCACAGGAAGGGAATTATTCGTCCATCGCCATGGAGCTGCAAATCATTGACAACAACGGTTATAAAGCTAAAGGCAACGTCTTGAAGCCCTGGCAGCACCACGGTTCCGTCTATGGCGTCGTGCCCGCGAAGGACGGTGCACTCCATCCCGCCGGACAATGGAACCACGAAATCGTCATCGCCAAAGGAACTTGCATAAAAGTCATCGTCAACGACATGGTCATCGTCGATACGGATTTGAGCAAAGTCACGGAGCCGGCGGATGGCAAGCCCGTCTCCGCCCACGCCAATATGTTCCGCAAGTCAGGCTCCCTCGGCTTCTTAGGCCATGGCGACTACGTGGAATTCAAAAACATCCGAATTAAGCCTATCAAGTGATTTCTTTCATGAAGCCTTCTTTTTCATTCCAATACGATGGCAAGCCAGTAACCGTTGATACGACGCTGTCAACGTGGGTCATCGACGATGCGTTGACGGTCACACTCTGCGCCACACAGTATCGCGATTTCAACGCCTGCGAATGGCGTCTCGTCTTCGAAAACCACAGCGACCACGACAGCGCAATCCTTTCCGATATATGGGATTGCGACATTCTGCTGCCGTTTCCGCCAAACGTCCCGCGGCCCCATCCGGGCCTGCTGAAACGTGCAGAAGACCGTCAGGTCGTCCGCATGCAGGGCATGGTCAGCGGCGCTAACTACAGCAGCAACGACATCGTCAGCGCACAGGAATACTCGCTGCATCCAGAAGTTCTCAACTTGAACAAGCCCAGACACTTCGAAAACATCGGCGGCCGTTCCAGCGACGGCACGATGCCGTTTTTTGAAGTCACAGCAGGCGGTCACAGCGCCATGGTCGCCATCGGCTGGACAGGCAATTGGAAAGCCGTTTTCACATCCGTTGATGACGGCATCCGCGTCCAGACAGGCCTGCAAAACGCGCAGTTTTATCTGAAGCCTGGCGAATCGCTCCGCACATCCTCCACGTTGATCATGCTGTCGAAGCCTGGCGAAGACGTTTCCAACCGCTTCCGCCGTCTGATACGTGACCACATCTCCCATCTGGCCTGCACGCCCGCCACGCGTGAAGGCCTTCTCGCATTCGAACTGTGGGGTGGCCTGCCCTCCGCCGAAATGTGCACACGCCTGAAACAGCTCCACGAACACGGCATCCGTTTGGAAGATGTATGGATTGACGCAGGATGGTACGGCCAATGCACGAAATGCGACGAACCGTTTTCTGGCGACTGGTCGCGTTTCACAGGCGAATGGACCATCAATCCGCGTGTCCATCCCAATCTGCTCCAAGATGTTGCGAAAACAGCCAACGATATCGGCATGAAGCTGATGCTATGGATTGAAGCGGAACGGGCCTGTCCAGGCCTGCCTGTTCCCGAACAGCATCCAGAATGGTTCCTTACCTGCGACAGCGCAAAAAGCAAAATCCTCTACTACGGCAACGAAGAGGCCTTCCAGTATATGCTGGAAACTATTTCAAATCACATCAAGTCCTTGAATCTCAGTTGCTACCGACAGGATTTCAATACCAATCTGACCGATTTCTTCCGTCAAAACGACGAGCCAAACCGCGTCGGCATCACGGAAATCAAACACATCACCGGCATGTACCGCCTGTGGGACGAACTGCTGAAACGTTTTCCAGGCCTCATCATCGACAACTGCTCCTCCGGCGGCCGACGTATCGACATTGAGACAATCCGCCGCTCCATCCCGTTCTTCCGTTCGGACTACCAATGCGGCTTCGATGCGAACGCGGAGGTCATCCAGACGCACAACTCCAACATTTCACGCTACTTGCCATTCAACGGCTGCACGACGAAATGCAAAGACCTCTACTCCCTCCGCAGTTCCTACTCCTCAAGTTTCGGCGTCGCCTGCTACAACGCCGTTTTCCAATCTATGGCGGACGAGGATTTCACTGCCGTCCGCCACGCCTGCGATGAATACCGCGCCATCCGCCGCTATCTTTCGCAGGATTTCTACAACCACGGCTCCACCGTTCTCGACGACACGTCATGGGCCATCTGGCAGTTTCATAATCCTACGGAAAACCGCGGCGTGATTCTCGCCTTCCGCCGCTCCAATTCGCCATTCGAACGGGCGGAAATCACGCTCAAAGGCCTTGCGCCGCAACCACTTCATTTCATCTGCCACGACGACGGGACGGAATTCGACGCCTTCTCCACGATCATGCTGGACCTCACCGAAAAACGCTCCAGCCTCGTTCTGGAATACGGTCCGCCGTCATTCTGTGATACGCCAGCCAGACCATCACACGAAAATGTCTGTTAATCTCTCACTTACCATAAATATATAAGGAGCAAACATGAAAGTTTTCATCGACGGCAGCGCAGGCACGACAGGCCTCCGCATCCATGAACGCCTCGCCTCCCGCAAGGATATCGAACTCGTCATCCTCTCGGATGAACTGCGAAAAGATCCAAATGCCCGCCACGACGCAATTAACAGCGCCGACATCGCCTTTCTCTGCCTGCCCGACGCAGCCGCCGTAGAAGCCGTCGCCATGATTGAAGGAAATACCGCTGTCATCGACACTTCCACCGCCCACCGCGTCAATCCCGCCTGGGCATACGGCTTCCCCGAACTACCCGGCCAGCGTGAAAAAATCGCATCATCCCGCCGCATCGCGAATCCAGGCTGCCATGCCAGCGGCTTCATCGCGCTCGTCGCACCGCTCGTTCAGGCGCAATATATTTCCGAAGACGCCGAGTTGACATGTTTCTCCATTACAGGTTATTCCGGCGGCGGCAAGAAGATGATCGCAGACTACGAGTCCGATTCGCGCAATCCGCTTCTGGATGCGCCGCGTCAATACGGCATCTCACAGTCCCACAAGCACTTGCCGGAAATGGCCGCCGTCTGCGGCTTGAACACATCTCCCATTTTCTGCCCGATCGTCGCGGATTTCTACAGCGGCATGGAAGTGACCGTCCCGCTCTTCGCCAATCAGCTCTTCTGCGGCATCGATGATGTCAAAGAAATCTATCGTGAACTCTACACGACGAAGCTTGTCCATTTCGACGATCCTGCGGACGAAGGTGGATTCCTTTCCGCCGCAGCACTTTCCGGTTTTGATGACATGCAGATTTCCATCGCTGGAAATGACGACCGCATCCTCCTGACGGCCCGTTTCGACAATCTCGGCAAAGGCGCCTCCGGCGCCGCCATCCAGAACATGAACATCCTGCTCGGCGTCGATGAAGCCGAAGGGCTCATCCTCTCTCCAACTCAACATTAAACTCTAGAGTCTCTAGGAAATCTAGAAATTCTAGAACATACAGTCTTCCTAAAGCTCATCTATAAAATGAAACCATCCTCGGAAATCGAAACCACTGGCGGTAAAAACGCCTGCCTCCCCTGCGTTGCCATGCCCACAACTGCTTTTGCAGAAGGAACTTGTGCATCGGAAGCCATCGCCGACGCACTGGCTTCCTGTTTTGCAGTGGAAATTCCGAAACTGCCGTTTCCTGTGCTATTGGACCGTCCCATCGTCCTTTCCTCCGGGCAGCGGTTGTCCGTCCATCCGGAAACTGTCATCCATATAATGGACGGCTGCGGCGGCATCATGGTCCGCAACGCCAATCCTGCGGATGGTCGTCTCCATCCCCTTCCAGCCAAACGACTTGACCATGACATACTCGTTGAGGGCGGCATCTGGGAAGAAGCGCCTTATCGAGTCAGCCCAAATGATTCCAACGCAGTCATCCAGTCTTTCGGCAGCAGCAATCGCCGCTTCATCGACAGCATGGGGCGGGAAATCGATCCCACGGGCGCCGTGGGCGATGGCGGCCATCTGCTTGGCGTGTTCTTCTTCTGCAATGCACGGAATTTCACCATCCGCAACGTCACCATCCGCCGAGGCGATTTCTACGGCATTCTCATCGCGGGATGCGACAATTTCATCATCGAAGACATCGCCTTCGACCATCACAAAAAGGACGGTGTCCACATCAACGGCCCGTCATCATACGGAATCGTCCGTCGCATGAAAGGCAAGACGGGCGATGATTTCGTCGCCCTTAACGCTTGGGATTGGGGGCTTTCCGCCGTCACCTTCGGTCCCATCCACCATATTTTCGTACAGGACATCGACTGCACGGGAGACGAAATCCGCCTCCTGCCAGGCCGCAAGATGTTCAGCGACAATGAATCACTGGACTGCGACATCCATGACTGCCATTTCAGCCATATCCGCAACGCCTACTGCTTCAAGCTCTACCAGCAGCCCAACTGCCACAATGACTTGACCGGATGGAACGACAGATCGCCGATTCCAGGCGTCATCCAAGACGTCTCGTTCGATGATATCGAGCTCAACGCCATCACGCCCGTCGGACTCGGCGAAGTGAAAGTCACCGCATTGTTTGAAATCTGTGCGGACTGCGACCGCATCTCCTTCGATGACATCCGCATCGCCTTGCCGTTGAGCGATTTCCGCGCCTCTGGAATGCGGGTCGTTGAAATCGGGCCAAAATCCTCCACATGGAAACGCGGCAACGACAATCCCACTTTATGGGCGGAACTCTTTGATCCAGAACTTATTTGTACCGCCAATGACTTGTCCTTCAAGAACATAACCTTCGCAGGAGTTCCTTGCATGGATGAGCAGACCATCGTCGGCTGCCATCGTCTTCAACCCAATCCCGACTATCCGCGCACCACGCCGAAAGGTGGCAGCGGCTATGGCATCCTCGGTTCAGTCGCCATTGAATAAATCCAATTTATAAAGGCACAACCATGAGCAAGAAATCAAAAAACAAGAAGAACAAACCGTCAAAAGCCGAAAAACGCCTCCAGAAAGCGGTTTATGGCGATAAAGTCTATTCGGACGAAGACATCGACGTAATGGAGGAGCATTACAATACATTGATTTCCGCATATTGGACTTTATTCAGCAAAACAATACAAGAAAAAAAGGCCGAGGAGTTGGAAAACAATTCAGAAAATGAGTTGGCAATGTTTTCCCAAATCGCCTATTTGGGCGAGGAGGCATGGAATCTCGCCGTCTTAAGTGATTCGCTGGACGATGCCTGTGACACAGCCTACGAAACCCATGACGAATTGGAGAGTGAAATCGTCACCGCCATGATACGATTCAAAATGGAGCATTATCCACAAGATAAATTGATGTTCTACAATACGTCTGGCGAACGCCTTGAAGACGGAAACCTTGGCATCAAATATGAATTGGACTACACCGTCATAGACAATGAAATGGACGAACAGAAGGAAAACGACAGGTTGGACTGGGAAAAGCTACTTGACCAAGATGCGCTTGCCAAAGCACTTGAAGGAGTGCCCGAAGAACATCAAGTGTACGCTTACGAAGCTGAAGTGAAACGACAGATCGATGCTTTGAAGCAAAAATATAATGACCTTCTCCAAGACATTTCTTCAGAAGAAAAGCCATGACGGAGGAACGCGTTTTCCAATGCACGGGCTGTGAAGCGCAATGCGACGTCTGCGTCCGCCTTCAGGACGGCAAAATCATCGCCGTCGAAGGCAACGACTGTCCCACAGGCGCCAGCTATGCGACATCGCAGTGCAAACATCAATTGCAGCAAAAATCTAACATTTTGAAAAACAAATAGTTGTTTACAAAGCTTACTTACATAACATCTGCTGGTTAATTCATATCATCGTAGATACCTATAATACGGATAAACGATGCCTTGTGAAGCAGACAAATCCAAACGTCCTCCTTGTAAAGGCGCACTCATAAACAGGCATCTCCCTCCCACTGACAGTCCCAAAACGTCGCGTAGCTGACACCGCACGGAGTGCGGTATCATGCCTAGCGAAACAAGAGATATCCCCTGCCCTGTATTCTCCCCGCTCTATCTTTTTCGTCCTAAGATTCACTAAGATATTGCGTTCCAACACGATAGAACTCGCAAACGCTCCAAGCCTGCGCAGGGCAGCCGCGCGCCGTATGCGGCGCATCGCCGTCACAGATTTCGGGCAGATGGCCGATGCAACCCAACTCCATGACGTCCGCCGCCGAACTCCATAACGAACGCGCCGCTCCAACTGCCTCGGGGCCATATACTTTTACCAATCCCTCGCAGTAAAGCGGCATCTGCCAGCCCCAAGCCGTACCATTATGGTACGCAGGTTTCCGACGCGTGTCTTCGTCACCCGTATATTGCCCGAAATACGGATGATACGGGTCATTCAGCAGCTTGCCATCCCGTTCTATCCGTATCGGGACGGTCACTCCAGATGCATCGAGCGAACGAATTGCCCCAGGCACTAGAAGCCGTGCGCAATCCGCCAGAATGTCCATCGCAACTGACTGTCCTTCAAAGACATCCGTCAACGTCAGCATGAGCAGTTGATTCGGGCGGACGGCATCATCCGCCACGGCATTGCAGGCGGGTATTTCCGGCCCTTTCGCGTGCAGGCAGTCGCTCAGGCATCTCCCCGGTCCGCGGACATACAGCTTGGACACGCTGCGGCGAACCCTTTCCAGCCATTCGCCGAACACATCCTTGCCAGTCGCATCCCTCAACAAGGTAAGTGCATATATCCAAAGAGCTTGGATCTCTATCGGATAACCTTGGCGCGGCGTGCCCGCAGGATAATTCGTGTCCATCCATGTGAAATGCGACGGACTGTATATCAGCCCGCTCGACGCATCCGCACGCACGCCGTTCTCCGCGCCCGACATCATGTTGAACGCAATCGACTCCAAAATGGACTGGAGCGTCCTGCCACCGCAATCCATCGACAGAATCTTGCCGCCATCCTTTGCGGCCTTCATGAAATCGCCGACGGCGACAAACAGCCACAACGGCGCGTCTGACGTCGCCCTGTCGGAATCGTTGTTGCCTCGGATCATGTTCGGAATCGTCCCGTTTCGCTCGAAGCTCGCAAACTGTCGGATGATTTCACGGCTGCCCTCCAGACGGCCTGCCGCAATGTATCCGCGTAGGCAGATGAGCGTGTCCCGCCCCCAGTCAAGGAACCATGGATATCCCGCGATGACCGTCCTATTGCCTTCGCGTCTGGCTAGATACGCATCCATACCACGCCGCAGCGCCTCCAGAAGCGGCAACGTCGCAGGCATGGTCATGACCGTCCGCTTCCGTTCCATTCCTGACGAAGGCTCCATCACATCCGTCAATGGCTCGCCGACCAAATCCACGTTGAAGACGCCGCCGCCGCGCAACACGCAATGGAATTTTCCAGGCGAGAATTCATCATTGAGCGAATCCAGCCCGCGTTCGGCATCCTCCGGAAAACGCTGCGAATAAAGCCACGAAACGTCTTCTTCAAACGCCCCGTCTGACCACATCCGCAAACCAAAGCCATTGCGCGGATTAAAGATAAAGCCATGCTTATCCGCCTTCACGGCCTTGCGGTAGGCCGTCTCCGCCCATTGGTACGCCTTCGTCGTTTCATGGTTCGTCCGGCAGTCGATTTCAGGCCGTACGACCAATGTCACAGGGACGTCCGCCCCCAGCGCGTTGTGGTCGCGCCGCGGCACGGCCATCCGCATGATACTCAAATGGCAGCGGTTTTCACGCCCCTTTTCCATTTGATAAATAATCCGCAGATGGACGGTCTGCCCCATGCCCGTCGGCACGACAAAATCCCACCGCAACTGGTTGTCATACGACGCCGCGAACGCCGTCTGGCATTCACGCCCTAACTCCACGGTATAGTCTCGGAACACGACCTTTACGCGGAAACGCGACACCAGGACGACACGGTCGTCCGGATAGTTTGGAGACGGGCAGGCCGCAAGAAATGCATCGTATTTGCTCTGCAGCTCTCCCCAGCAGACCCGCGCCTGCACATAGCCGCCGATTTCGTTCGCACACAGTCCGAGTTTGGCGGAATCCAAATGCGCTTCATCGACGACCAGACTGACGCGGCGGTCCCTTCCGTCGGGAAGCAGCAGAATCAGCCCCGTCACCCGCCATGTCGCTTCGCCGTCATGCAGTTCCACATGGATTTCCGCATACTGATGCTCCTCCAGCAGTGAATTGGGTGTGAAAAAGGCATGGTGGCGACCATCCGTTCCTCTGAAGGATGTCATCCGGTGCACACAACGGCCGTTGCACATCAGCGACGCACGGAAACGATGCGCATGCTCAATGAGCAGGACGTGGTTCGGCGGCAGCATGACCACACGGCGGGCGTCCTGTTCAGGATTCCAATCGACATACGGCAGATACCGCTGCCCAAACGGCGCCTTGAAGCCGCCCTGCGGGAAAATCGAATCCGGATTGAAAAGACGCCGCAGGAAGGTATGGGAGTCCTGTTGCAGGACATGCGCCAGCCCGTCGATATCTACTCCCGTCACATCCAGACATTTGTAGTAATGAACGATGGATTTCAAGACGCAGTCCCGAATCAACTGCCAGTCATTGAAATCCGTTGCGTCCTCTTCTGTTAGCGGATGATATCCAAGGCAGAGCAACTGTCCAGGCAGCAGTTCCAAACGATGCCGTCCGTTTTTGCACGACACTTCCATCCGCTGTCCACTTAATAAATCATACATGAAGGAGTCTGCGGCGACTTCCTTTTCATCCCATTCAAAATACGTTGCGCGTTCAACTTGCGGATTGACAACCACCAACAGCGATTCATGTTCGTCTTCACAACGGCGGACAACACCGACGCCGCCTCCCTTGCCGCTTTCCACGACACGCAGCTGCACGTCCGCCCCAAACGCCACAGAACGCCGAAGAATCATGTTCAGACGCTTGAGATGCGCCACGAGATTCGGCGTGGCCCCCCAATTGAGGGAGGCCGAACCATGTACGTCGATTTTCTCCGTCGCAAGCCATTCCACGCCATTGGCGATTCCAAAGGCGCCGTTGATGCTCATCAGCGCGGCTATGCCCGTCCGCAAAGCAGCCCACTGGGGGGAGACCGCCGCCAAGCGGTTGTTGTCATGCGTCTCCGCAAAATTCACGAGGCATCCATTCCGCTCAGCAAAATGGAAGGCATGGCGGAGATAACCTTTAATATGTTCCGTTTCATAGCATTGGAACAGTTCGGAATACGCCCAGTTCAGACGTCCATCCTGCAAGAGCTCCTCAGTCGCCATCGGCGGCCCGCCGAGCCCCTCCAAGAAGAAAATCGTATCGGGATACTGTTCGCGCACCTTCGCCGCGATGTATTCCCATACGCGCATCGGCACCATGTAGCCTGCATCGCAACGGAAACCATCGACGCCCAGCTTCGCCCAGCCCAGAAAAACCTCCGCCATCTGAATCCACAGTTTCTGTTCGCCGAAATTCAATTTGCAGAGGTCCTCCCATGTCACCCCCCAGGCCCCTGGACTGGCGAACGAACCGTCATCATTGCGGCAAAACCATTCTGGATGACGGACTTGCATCGTCGAAGCCCATCCTGTGTGGTCAGCAGGAAGATCGATCAATACTAAACCGCGACATGAATGAATTGAATCGACCAGTTCGCAGAATTGCTCCAATGGTGTCGTCCGCTTGTCGAACACCGCCATCGCTGAATCGACTGTTGAAAAATCCAACGGCGCGAAAGGGCTTCCAAAACGCCCCATGCGTGCAAATGTCGCGGGAACTGGATGGATTGGAAGGAGTTGCACGATTCGGAAACCAAGTTCCTTCATGATGAAGGGAAGCCGTGCCTTCAAGTCGCGGAACTTGCCCGAGGGCGGAATCACCGTGTAGTCGCCATCGTCCAGCAGATGTTCCGCCGCATGGATTGGTTCGCTCCATGCCCCGCCGCTGATGTTCCGCCCAAACTGCCGCACGAACGCATTGTAAATCGTATTGTTGGAAGATGTCACGGCTGGTTCGACTTTGATGCGGCTGTTCTCACCGCGCGTCCACAATGGTTCTCCTCCGTCTTTTGGAAGGAAGAAGCATTTGAACTCAAACATGCCGATTTCACATAGAGGAAGCGTCACGGAAAACACGCCTGGAGCCGTCTCGGGCAACGGGACGTCATGCCAGTCCCGTCCGAAACGCGCCTTTCCATGTTCCACCTGCTCAATGACTTCGCGACGACGAACATCGCCACGGCATAAGTTCGTGCGAACAAACGCCTCGCCTTCCTGCCGTTCGCTCAACGTCAGGCTCAGCACCAAACATTCGCCGCTGTATTTGACAAGCCGGTCGCCAGTCGCCGGCTGCTGTGTCAATGTCAACATGGATTCTCCTTGGTTTAAATGAAAGCCATGATAATATAGCCCGTACTGGAATACAGGCTAATTTTCTGGCTTCTTTTCGTGCGTCTTATAATTTTCCATTTGAACCTTTTCATTTTTACCATTATGTTATAGGAAACCATCAAAACGTCCATTCAACAAAAAAAGGAATCCATCATGCGCACATTCGTTGATCACACGCCCCGCATCGCCGTCGTCGGTTATGGCCGTTGGGGCAGGCAATGCCACACCTATCTCATCAATCTTACGGAAGGCCTTGAACTCCGCTGTGTTGTATCTTCTGATGCGGAAAAGCGCAAACAGGCGGAACATGACCGTAACTGCATGACATACGAAACGTTTGACCAGGCCATCAACGATCCGCTTGTTGACGCCGTCGTCCTCGCCACGCCGTCCGTCACGCACGTCGATCTCGCCGTCAAAGCTCTAAATGCCGGAAAGCACGTGTTGACGGACAAGATTATGTGTCTCAATGCAGACGAATGCAAACGCATGATGGCCGCCGCTGAAGCTAACCACAAGCTGCTGACCGTTTTCCAAAATCGCCGTTTCGACGGCGACTTCCTCACCGTCAAATGGCTCATGGTATACGGCGCTCTCGGCGACGTCTCATGGATCGAACAGGCATGGATCGGCTTCGGCAAATGGGGCGGTTGGCGCAGCAGAAAAGTTCTAGGCGGCGGCAGAATCTACGATCTGGGCGCCCATCTCATCGACCAGGCACTCCAGTTCTTCCCTGCTCCCGTCGAATCCGTCTATTGCAGAACGCATTACGACTGGCCGGACGCCGACATCGAGTCCGAAGCTACCATTATCATCAATTTCAAGAACAAGAAGACAGCCATCGTCGATCTTTCCTCCATGTCGTACATCGACAAGCCACGCTATCTTGTCAAAGGCAACAACGCCACGTTCATTAAATACGGCCTCGACCCGCAGGAGAACGCCATGATTGCAGGCGACATCGACGCCGCCGTCGATGCCCCGAAGAACTATGGTATCCTCAAAAACCGCAAGGGCGAACAGCTTATTCCGACTCTGCCGGGCCGCTGGCGTTCCTATTACGAAAACTTCCGCGACGCGCTCATTGGAGCCGCCGAACCAGTCGTCTCGCTGGATGAAGAACTGAAGCTCATGCAAGTCGTGGATGCCGTCCACAAATCGGAAAAGACCGGCCAGGCCGTCTTTCTTTGAGACAGCCAATTGCAAAAACTCACGTCTCATGTCAAAAATAATGACACAAGACCGAGAAATACATGTCACAAGAAAAGAACATGATAAATGCCACACAAGCGGGGCCATGTCTGCGCCATCTGCTTGACAGCATCCGTTCGCTGAAGCAACAACGCAAAATCCAGTTGACGTTGATTGCGGCGGCATGGAGCCTGCTTCCGACGGCCGCCCTCCTCTTCGCGGCCGCCGGGCTGGATGTGCTGTGCCATTTTAGCCATCCAGCCCGCTATATCGCTTGTGGTATTGTCATTCTCGCAATCATCGCCGCCGTCGTCGCCATCATCCGCACCATCCTCTCCAAATTGTCGGACCAAGCCATGGCGACATTGCTCGAAAAGGCTCGTCCCGAAGCCGATAATGCTTTCATAAACGCCGTCCAACTCGCATCTTCTGATGATATCCATCCAGAAATCATCGAAACGCTTCTCGCAGATGCGAAAATCAATCCAGAGACCGTCAAGGCATCGGAACTCTATTCAAAAAAGCCGCTTAAGGCTCTTGCCATCGCCCTCCCCTTGCTTGCCGTCTGCATCATCCTTACCATGACGGCATCACCAGAACGCATGACTGTCGCCCTGAAACGCATCATCAATCCAGCCAGTAACTTACAACCATTTGCAAGGACGCGGATTGTCAGCATCTCGCCTAAAAACGCCTCCGTGCAACGTGGACAGACCATCACCCTCACGGCGCAACTGGAAGGCGACCTGCCCAAAAACATCGTCGCACAATGGCAGCCCGCTCCCGATGCAACGACAGAAAAAATTACGTTGCAACGACTTCCAGATGAAGACAAGCTCTCATTCTCCGCTGAAACGCCAGCCGTCTTCGACAATGCTGAATTCCGCATCATCGCGGGTGACAGCACGTCCGAATGGCGGCAGGTCATCATCGACAATCCGCCAGCCGTCCTCCATTGGGAGGCGGATGTCACGCCGCCAGCCTATACAGGAGCACGTCCTGCGAAAATCAACTCCACACAGGAAAGGCAGGATGTCATCGGCGGTTCGCATCTGCGGTTGTCCGCCCAGATTTCACGACCGCTCGTCAAGGCGGAACTGCTTCAAAACGGCAATGTCCTCACAACCGCTGAAGCAGCGGACGCACCATCGGAATCATTTCAGCTTGAAGCAGATACATTGTACGATGGAGCGCTTTTGATGAAGCTTTCGGCAAAGGAAGGCGAAGCCGTCGAATCCGCGCTTCCCATCAATATCCTTCCTGACAGGCCACCGACCATCCTTCTCGTCGATACGCCCTCCATGATTTCCATCCAGCGGGATGAGCCGTTCGCCATTGCCTTCCGCGCACAAGATGACTACGGCATCTCACGCGTTGGTTTGGAACGACTTCTGGAAAACGGCGGGACGGAAGAAATACGCGTCGTTTCGCCAGAGGAACGTACAAAAACATTCATGGCTCGATTCACCGTTGAGACATCGTCATTCAACCAAGATGAAGAGCTCCGTTTCCGCCTATGGGCGGAAGATGAGACGGCAGACGCAGTCAAACGGCGCATCCGTTCACAAGTCGTTCAGGCCAAAATACAAAAGAATGCGGAATCTCCTGCGGACAAGATGGAGAAAATCCGCGAGACGGCCGCCAGCGTCGCAGATATATTAAAGCGTCAGAAAGACGCATATAAAGACACCAATCTGCTTCTCGAACAGACACTTGCGGGAAAAAAGCTCAATGAGGAACGACTGGCGGACATCCACGCCCGCCAACGCGCCATCCGCGAAGATTCAGCGGCCTTATTGGACAACCGCGCCGCGCTCGGTGGATTCGCGGATGTCATCGTAGGGCTTGTCAATCAGGAAATGCTCCAAGCCGTCGCCGCTTTCGACGATGTGCGTAAAGCGACGCATAAACAAGTACCAGAAGCACTTAAGAAATGCACGACGTTGCAGACAGCAATCATCGCCGCCCTCTCCAATCTGAATCTGGATGCCCTTGTGCGTGAACAGTCCCACCAGGCCAAGACGGATATTTTCGCCGCCGCACAGGCGTTGGTCAAAAAACAACGCACCGCCTTGAAGGACGCCATGGACGCCAAAGACGGCAAGGAAATTGTCCTTTCGGCTCTCTCCAAAAATCAAGACTCAATCGCCCAAGGCATCCTCGGCCTGCAAAATCTCTGCCGTCAGTTCGCAGTAGATCATGCCGAAGACGATTTCGCCGCGCAGCTCAAGACCGCCAATCAGGCCATTGAAGACGGCAAGGCCTACGACCATGCACTCGGCGCGGCGGAAGCCATTGAGGATAATGATCTTGAAGCCGCCATCACAGACCAGAAAGCAACTCTTCGCGTCCTATCTTCCGTCCTCGAAATCCTCAATAAATGGCGCCTTGACAAATTCAAGAAGACTATCGACGATGCGAAGAAAGTTCTTGCCGATACGAAAGAGGCACTCACCGAGCTGGAAAAGAAGCAGGCCGCCATCACCTCCACTGTCCGCGAACTCAAGGCCAATGTCAATTTGGATGATGATGCCAAGGAGGCACTCGCCGAAGCTTCAAAGGAACATGAAGAAATGCTCGATCTCATTGAAAAAGCCGCCAACGACCTCTACCAGTTCCCCGAACTTCCTATCTGCCATGAACTTAACTCCAAGATGCGCGAAATCTACGAAGATGTCACGCAGGCACGTGACTCTGAAAAGGCGGAAGCCATCGAAATCGCCGTCCAGAAGGAGGATGCCATTCTCGACGCCATCCGCAACACGAAAGAGCGCATCGATGATGTTGAAATGTGGATGCCGGATGTGCCAGACCATTTTGTCTGGAATATGGAATCCTTTGATACGGATGAATTTCCAGACATACCACTCGTCGAGTTGCCAGAAGAATTGGAGGACATTGTCGGTGACCTTCTTGACCAGGATTCGCAAATTGACGAGCAGTCGCAGGACGGCACCGGCAACAACATCATCGCCGATGCGGAGATGGGATGGTTCATCATGGACGGCAATATGCCGAGTTTCGCCGCCAAGGGAAAGACGGGAAACACACGCCCGAACGACAATGAAATGACAGGGCGTTCAGGCTCCGGGCGCGAAGGCCAGGCAAACGGCGAACTCGTTGAAAATCATGTAAAAGGATATGAAGGCCGCCAAACGCACGCACGGCGCACGCAGGATCAGTTCCAAAAGGGAATGGTTACGGAGGACAAAGACTCCACAATGAAGGCCCGCGCCACAGGCGGCGGCAAACTGGGCGGCGAAGCGGAAGCCGCAGGTATGTTCGGCAACGCCCCTCGCCGCGACCTGCATACGGCCGCCCACGGCACGGCTCCGCGCGAAATCCGCAAGGAGGCAGAAGCCATGTATGCGTCAGCCCGAATGCTTTACATCAATCCAGGCAATCTCGGCGAAGCCGCACGGGAACTACGTTCGATTGAAAGCAAACCACCAGACATGAAAGACCTCAACTCCGTCCGCAGACGTGTCTTGCGCAATCTGACGGATACGCAGGTCTCCGCCGACACAGGAGCCGTTCTCCCCCTCCCCGTCATTTCAGGCTACAAACAGGGCGGCGACGCGGCGGCTGACATTAATCTAGACAACGTGTCCGACGAATACAAGTCCCTCATCAACAGCTATTACCGTTCTTTGGACAAATAATGCACCGTCCCTGCACCTCCGCGACTCCGCGACTCTGCGTTAAAAACCTCTGCGACTCCGCGACTCTGCGTTAAAAACCTCTGCGCCTCCGCGACTCCGCGACTCTGCGTTAAAAACCTCTGCGACTCCGCGTCTCCGCGACTCCGCGTTAAAAAATCTGAGACTCATGTAGTGCGCAAATTGGCTAATTCCACCCATTTACCGCGATGGTAACGAACGGTGAAGCAAATGATTCGGCAAATCCAGTCGATGATCATCGCCGTCCATACACCGTATGCCCCCCAGCCAAGACCGATGCCCAGCACATGGCTGAAGCAGATGCGCCAGATGACCATAGAGCCGATGGATGCAACCATCGTGAATTTCACGTCATTTGCCGCACGAAGCACATTCGGGAACACAAAAGCCAACGGCCACAGGATGAGTCCGAAGCCGTTGTGAATCATCACCAGCCAGAATGCCATCTGCCGTGTTTCAAGCGACGTATGATAGTAATTCAACCAGAACGGCGTCACAATGAAAAGCAGCACATTCCACACAAAATGCGCCTTGTACGCCATTGTCATGATCTTCCGCACATAGAATCGCACTTGCTCTTCGCTGCCCGTTCCGACACTTTGCCCGATGACCGTGATGCACGCTAAGCAGAACGCGCTGCCGACCATGCAGCCGAAATAATCCAGATTGTTCGCAACCGCGTTCGCCGTCATCTGCGACGTACCGAATTTCGCAATCACGCCGACCACGACCAGCCGTCCAAACTGAAACACGCCGTTTTCAATGCCACTCGGTATTCCAATGTACAGAATTTTATGTACGAGCCTGCCGTTCAACCGCATCCATCCATGCCGCGTGATGTAGATTGGATTCCGTCCATTTGCCAGAAAATGCAGCAGGAACATCATGGACGCGAACCGTGCGCATAATGTCGCTGTCGCCGCACCAACGACTCCATAGCGGAAGACATATATTAATAGGTAATTCCCGATGACGTTCACGACATTGCTCATCGCCGAGCTTACCAGTGTCAAATTCGTCTTGCTCATGGAACGCATCAACGCCGCACAGCAGCAGTTGACGGCGATCATCGGGAACGCCAGTGCCGTAACGCGGCAATACGCCATGCTCGCCGCCATCACATCGTCGTCGATCGAGCCGAACAGGAAACCGATGACCTGCCGTTTGAAAAGCTCCGTCAGAATCATGATAACCGTTGCTATTAGAAACGTAGTGATAATCAGTTGCGTAGCCGAATCCCGTGCCGACTTCTGGTCTTTCGCGCCCAGAAACTGCGATGCCACCACCGCGCCACCCGTCGATACCGCCGCAAAAATGTTGATGAGAAAGTTGTTCATCATATCGACGAGCGACACGCCCGACACGCTGGCTTCCCCAAGCGACGATATCATCATCGTGTCAACGGAACCTACCAGGCAGAACAGCATCTGTTCCAGCGCCAACGGCACCACAAGACGCCATAAATCTTTATCTGTAAATAATCTTGGCTCCAACATTGTGCTATATTATTTAAAATGCCGTCCATGCGGGGCGGCGGACAACGCTTTTTTTTCATCATATAATATAAGACAAGGTAAGCAAAAATGAAAAATCTCCTGACTCTCATTGTGATTTTCTGCATCGCCGCCTTCGCGGACGAACCGATCACCGCCCTCAAAGTCCTCTCCATCGGCAACTCCTTCTCTAACAACGCACACCGCTATTTGGCGGAAATCATCAAACAGCACGGCAAGGCGACCGCCGTGCTCGGCAACGCCGCTATCGGCGGCTGCTCCTTCAAACGCCATTGGGACGAACATCTCAAATCGGAAGCCGATCCCAAACACAAGCCGTACCGCTACAAAGGAAAGCCCATGAGCCTCCGCGACTATCTCACCGCCGAAACATGGGACATCGTCACCATCCAGTCCGTCTCACACCAATCCTACAAGCCCGAACTCTGGCAACCCTACGCCGACAACATCGTCGCGCTCATCAAGGAGCTCGCCCCCCAGGCGAAAATCTACATCCACCGCACATGGGCATACCGTCCGGACAATTTCCGCTTCTTCGGCCCCCAAAAGAACAATTTTTCCGCACAGCTCATGTACGAACAGAGCGGAGCCGCCTACAAGGCCCTCTCCGAAAAATACAACGCCCCCATGATCCCCTCCGGCGAAGCCCTCTGGACCGCATTCCAGGAACAGCCCGTCAAAAACGTCTCCCCCGACCCGAATTTCGACTACAAGAATCCTGTCCATCCCAATCTTCCAAAAGATGACGGTGCCCTCATCAAAGGCTACTACTGGAAAAAAGACCCCAAGACGCAGGAATGGAAATTCACGTTCGACGGCATCCACGCAAACACACGCGGCGAATATCTCATCGGCTGCACATGGTATGCCTTCCTCTTTAAGCAGAACATCGACGACCTCGCCTGGCAGCCGCAAGGCATCACGCCAGAAGACGCCAAATTCCTCCGTTCCATCGCACAACGTGTCGCCAACCAGACGACGAAATGACAATTATCACCTATCCTAAACGACATATCGAAAAATTTAAATGTTATATATTTAAAACAATCAATATGATATAAAAAAATATACAAAAAATTAATTTTTTTATTTGACTTTTTCAAAAAACAGTAGAAATTAAGGAAAGATTAATGTTTTGATATTCTAAATAGTTTCTTATTATTTAACAATCAATTACAAGGAAGCAGGAAAATGAAGAAATCCCGTCATTTCACGTTGATCGAGCTACTTGTCGTCATCGCCATCATCGCGATTCTGGCCGCAATGCTGCTCCCCGCCCTCGCAAAAGCCCGCAACAAGGCCTTCGCCATCAACTGCATCAGCAACATGAAGCAACTCGGCACATCTGCTTCTTTGTACACAGGCGACTACAAAGGTTATCTGCCTCCTACCGATAATGGCGCCCCTGGCGATAAATGGCCAAACGGCACATCCTTACAGCACCCCTTCTGGAACGAAGTCATGATGCAGACCGCTTACGCAAACCTTGAAGGATGGACGCGTAACACAGGTTCCTGCGCCGGCGGCTATCTCGACTCCAAGGCACTCTTCTGCCCGGCGGCATTGAACCGCACAAACTGGAACAACGACTGTTCATACGGCAGCAACTGGAACATCATGTCCCGCGGAACCTCCTATCCCGTCCAGCAGATGACCGCCCCTTCCCAGAAGATGATCTTCATCGAAACGGACGCCCACACCAGTTCAGGCGATCCGCAGGCATACGGCTTCTGGCGTTATAGCCCGAGTCTTTCAACCCGTACAGACACCGGCTGGGGTTATCCGACCGTCCGCCATGACCAGATGTGCAACGTCACCCATCTGGACGGCCATGTCCAATCCTACAGGACGCCCAACCGCAGCGATACCATGTCCGTATTCCCCTTCAAGTGGGGCAATGCGGACTGCGAACCCTATCTCCGCTGGGACAAGTAATTTAGTCACAATTTCATAAATTCATTTAGAGGCTGATGCAAACCTTCTATGGCTAGCGTCAGCCTCTTTTTTTCATATAATGACGCATGGCTTCATCATAAAAGCCTTAAGACACTATAAATAAATATATTACAATTATATTTGCACATTTTTTCAGACATTATACAAAATAATTCTTCTCAAGCTGACTTGATTTTTGCAATTCTTGATTAAATTAACAAAAAGTTAATGAGTTTTTATGAAAACTAATAAACTTGATTAAGGAGATTAATCCATGAAAAAGTCCCGTCATTTCACATTGATCGAACTGCTGGTCGTCATCGCCATCATCGCGATTCTGGCCGCCATGCTTCTCCCTGCCCTTGCCAAAGCCCGCAACAAGGCACGTGCCATCAGCTGCATCAACAATATGAAACAGCTCGGCACTGCCGCCACTTTGTACATGGGCGACCATTCAGGCTATCTGCCTCCCATGGACAACGGCGCTCCTGGCGACAAATGGCCCAACGGCACCTCGCTTCAGCATCCCTATTGGAACGAAGTCATGATGCAGATTGCATACGCCAACCTTGAAGGCTGGACGCGCAACACGGGATCATGCGCCGGTGGATATCTGAACTCAAAGTCATTGTTCTGCCCCTCCGCCTCTAGCCGCACAAACTGGAACAACGACTGCTCATACGGTTGTAACGCCCAAATCATGCAACGCGCCAAATCCTATCCAGCGCAACAGATGACCGCCCCCTCCCAGAAGATGATCTTCATCGAACTGGACGCCCATGAATCTTCAGGCAACCCGCGCGATTACGGTTTCTGGCGCGTTCAGCCCAGCATTTCCAACCGCACGGATACTGGCTGGGGCTATCCCACGGTTCGTCATGACCAGATGTGCAATGTCCTCCATCTCGATGGCCATGTCCAGACCTACAAGACCCCCAACCGCAGCGACACGATGTCCGTCTTCCCTTTCAAATGGGGCGCAACGGATTGCGAACCCTATCTCCGTTGGGATAAGTAAGTCATTATTGATCGTCTCTTCACCCAAAAGCCTGAAAGTTTTCACAAACTTTCAGGCTTTTTTGTTCCCCTTTCAATTAATTAAGGTATATTATTCGTTGACATTTTGTTATTCAACACCATCAATTTTCATCACATCATCACAAAGGAATCAATATGCGCTACCCGTCCTATCCGCTCATCGCCCATGACCCGTATTTCTCCATCTGGTCACCGTCAGACAACCTAAACGACTCATGGACAAAGCATTGGACTGGCGCCAACCACGAAATCTGCGGCATCGTCCGCATCGATGGCAAGCCGTACTGCTATCTCGGCAATCCGCGCGGATTCGACAAACTGCCGCAGACCTCCGTCACCGTCCTCCCCACCCGCACGATTTACACGTTCGAGGCGGACGGCGTCAATTTGACGCTCACGTTCCTGACGCCCGCCCTTCCGCAGAAGCTGGACATTCTGTCACGCCCCGTCACATACATCTGCTATGACGTGGCTTCCATTGACGGAAAAGACCATGATGTCCAAGCCTACATCGATTTCGGCAGCGAAATCTGCGTGAACGACGCACAGGATCCCACGCTCGGCGGCCGCTACCAGATCGCCACCATGGATCTGCTTGGCTTCACCGCCGCCCGCCCAAATATGCTGGGTCGCGTCGGCGACAATCTCCGCATCGAATGGGGCTATTTCTATCTCGGCCTCCCGAAGACGACATCGTTCATTTCCGCCCTCGGCGGCCGTGACGAGATGCGCAACTCCTTCCGCGACAATGGCAAGCTTCCTGCGGATGACCGCCTTGAATCCTGCAATCCGTACCGCCGTCCGCGTATCATCGCCGCCGCGGCCGCCACAACGCTGAAGGTCGCCGCCAACGCAGCCGAATGCTTCCATGTCGTCGCCGCTTACGATGATATTTTCAGCGTCGAATATCTCAACCAGCGCCTTGTCGCCTACTGGCGGCGCGACGGCCTCGGCTTCTCCGCCATGCTCAATGACGCAGAAGCCGAATTGCCGCAGATCGCCGCGGAATGCGAAGCGTTCGACAAGAAGCTTCTCGGCGACGCGGAAACAGTCGGCGGCAGCGACTACGCCGCCCTCTGCTCCATCGCCTACCGCCAGTCCATCGCCGCCCACAAACTTGTCGCCGCGACGGACGGCACCCCCTATTTCTTCTCGAAGGAGAATTTCTCCAACGGCTGCATCTGCACGGTCGATGTGACATATCCCTCCGCGCCGCTGTATCTCCTTGTACAACCAGCTCTTCTGAAAGGCATGCTGATTCCGATTCTCAACTATGCGGAACTCAAACGCTGGCCGTATAATTTCGCTCCGCACGACCTTGGCACCTATCCGCTGGCCAACGGGCAGGTCTATGGCGGCGGCGAAAAGAACGAAGTGAACCAGATGCCTGTCGAGGAAAGCGGCAATATGCTGATTCTCGCGGGAGCACTCGTCAAGTTCGAAAACGATGTCGAGTTCGCCTCCAAATATTGGAATACGTTCACAAAGTGGGCCGAATACCTTCTTGCGAAAGGCTATGATCCGGAAAACCAGCTCTGCACCGACGATTTCGCAGGCCATCTCGCCCACAACACGAATCTTTCCATCAAAGCCATCATGGGCCTCGGAGCCTACGCACAGATTGCCAAGATTCTCGGCAAGAACGATATAGCTGAAAAATATCTCGCCGCCGCGAAGGACGCCGCCAACCGCTGGCAGAAGGACGCCCTTGACGACAACGGCGCATACCGCCTCGCCTTCGACCAGCCCGGAACATGGAGCCAAAAATACAATCTCGTATGGGATAAGTTGCTCGGCCTCAATCTCTTCTCCGAAGATGTCGCCAAACGCGAACTCGCCCACTACCGCAAGATCCAAGGCGAATACGGCCTCCCGCTCGACAACCGCCGCACCTACACGAAAATCGACTGGATCCTCTGGTCCGCCACGTTGACGCGCAACGACGACGATTTCGCCGCCATTCTCGCCCCCGTCATGAAATTCCTCCAAGAGACGCCTGACCGCATTCCATTGACGGACTGGTATGAAACGACCAATGCCAAGAAGGTCGGTTTCCAGGCCCGCTCCGTTGTCGGTGGCATCTTCCTCAAGTTGCTCTATGACGCGAATTTCCGCAAGTCCTACCGAATCTGACCGACGATGGACGCGAACAAAAAGCCTTGCTACAATATCGTGCTCGTCCGGCCTGAAATCCCGCAGAACACAGGAACCATCGGACGGCTCTGCGTCTGCACGGATGCCGCCCTACATCTCATCAAGCCGCTCGGCTTCCTGCTGGACGAAGCGCATCTCCGTCGCGCAGGCCTCGACTACTGGCCCTATTTGAATCTATCAATCTACGAAGACTGGGACGATTTTCTCACGAAAAACAATCCCAGTCTCGACCAGATGGTCTTTTGCAGTACGAAAACGACGCGCAGTCTCTACGATTTCACGTTCCATGAAGGCGATTGGCTCATCTTCGGCAACGAAGGCCACGGCCTCCCGCCGCCATTCTACGAACGCTACCGTGAAAGGCTTTTCACGTTGCCGATGCCCGGCGAGCACGCCCGCAGCCATAATCTCGCAAACTCCGTATCCATCGCCCTCTACGAAGCGCTCCGCCAGACGCGCTTCTCAAAATAGCATGATGATGCCCAGGCTCCGCCCTGGGCAAAACAACATGATGATGCCCATGCTCCGCCATGGGCAAAGCAACATGATGATACCCATGCTCCGCCATGGGCAAAGCAACATGATGATGCCCATGCTCCGCCATGGGCAAGAAAAAAAATGCAAAATACCACCGTCATCCTCGCCAATGGCACGTTTCCAACTGCACCGCAAGCACTTGCAGTGCTTGACGGCGCGGCGCGCATTGTCTGCTGCGACGGTGCCGCCATTGCTCTGATGGAATCAGGCCGCACGCCGGCCGCAGTCATCGGCGATCTGGACAGCATCTCACCCGAACTACGGCGGAAACTCGCCCCCATGATCGTCCATGTTACAGAGCAGGACACGAACGACCTTAACAAGGCGTTCCGCTACTGCCTCGCACAGGGCTGGACGGACATCGTCATTCTTGGAGCTACGGGCAAACGGGAAGACCATACGCTCGGCAACATCTCCCTGCTGGTCGATTTTGCGCAAAAAATCCCTGGCATCAAGATGGTTACAGATGACGGCGTGTTCGAGGTCATGCTCGAATCCGGCTCATGCGAAGCCCGTGTCGGCCAACAGATTTCCATCTTCGCCATGGAACCGGACACGCCTATCGAATCACATAATCTCAAATATCCATTGAACGGCCTCGCCCCAAGCCGATGGTGGCAAGCCACGCTCAATGAGTCACTTGCAGATACGTTCACTCTTACTTTCCCCACAAACCACCCACTATTGATCTACAAAGCATTTTAACCATAGGTTCTTTCCATGTCCAAAACAATCGTCTGTCTTGCATGCGGCGGCCAGTCCACCGAACACGAAGTCTCCCTCCAATCCGCCCGTAACGTCCTCGAAGCCATTGACAAGGATAAATACGAAATCCTTCTCGTCGGCATCGATAAAAAAGGTGTCTGGAATCTCTATGCCGACAAAGATTTCGTCGTCAATGGCGACGATCCTGCCAAAATCGCCCTTTCAGACAAAGGAAGTCCTTCGTTTCCAATGCTTACCGAAAACGGCCCCGTTCTCGTCGAACTGAACGGCCGCAACCAGCATCCGTTTGATGTGATGTTTCCCATCCTCCACGGGCACAACGGCGAAGACGGTGCCTTCCAAGGCCTTTGCCAGATGTTGAACTGCCCATGTGTCGGCTGCGGCCTCTCCGCCTCCGCCAACTGCATGGACAAAGACCTCACGAAGCAGCTTCTCGCCGCTAATGGCATCCGCGTTGCTAAAGGCATTGTCCTCCGCAAGGGGATCGATGAATTGGACAGCGCGGCCGTTTCTTCGAAACTCGGAATGCCCGTATTTGTAAAACCCGCCCGCACAGGATCATCCGTTGGCGTGACAAAAGCCCACAACGTCTCCGAGCTGGAAGCCGCCGTTGCCGACGCGTTCCAATACGACAACAAGCTGCTAATTGAGGAATGCGTCGTCGGCCGCGAAATCGAATGCGCTGTTCTCGGTACGAACGAACCGTTCGCCGCCCTGCCCGGCGAAGTCATCCCGCAGGTCGAATTCTATTCGTACGACGCGAAATACATCATGGGCGACGGTGCCCAGCTCAGCGTTCCCGCCAAACTCACCGTCTCCCAGCAGGACGCCGTCCGCGCCATCGCCGTCAAGGCATTCAAAGTCATGGAATGCAGCGGCATGTCCCGCATCGACTTCTTCCTCCGCAACGACGGCCAGTGGGTCCTCAACGAAATCAACACGATTCCAGGCTTCACGAACATCAGCATGTATCCGCGCATGATGCAATCATCCGGAATCACCTATTCCAGCCTCATCGACAAGCTGATACAGTTCTCGCTTCAAGGCTGACAATTTTTGCCAACAATGCATTCTAGTATTCTAGCCTCCTAGAATACTAGCATTGCAATCTCACTTGCAATGAACGCATCTCCGTCTGCAGAAGCTTCACGACGACAGGACATTTCGCCATGAACAAAAACGCTAGCGGATATGGCGTTTCGTTCAGACATTCGAAATTGCCCTGCCCTTTCGCGATTACCAAATCCGCATCTGACAACGCATTCCGCATCTCATCGCCTGCGAATTCAGGAATGACGCCAGGCAGGCATGTCCCGTTGTCGATGACCGGATAGCCATCCAAGCCAGACGCTGCCAATTCACGGCGAGTCATGTCATTGAAGGTCGGCATCCCGCGCACGCCGATGGTGATTTTGTCGCGATACGGTTCCATGAGCACGCTATCGAACACCGCTTCACCTGCATTGTCAAGGAGATACAGTATTTTTTTCGCCTTTCTCATCAGCGTTTCCAGTCGCCTGATGGCCGCCAAATCAATTGGCTTCTCGAACGCTTCTGAAACGGATTTTATCGCCTCGCGAATATCCAGGTCCCAGAAAATGCCGAAATCCAAGATGTTGCCTGCAACAGCCAATCGGACGCGCCATTCAAACGAGTCAGGCCTGTAGTTCGGAGTCTCCTTCAGCGACTCCAACAGTTTCCACGCCATTTCCGTCGAACGGTCCTTCTGCTGGACATACGCATCGACGCCTCCCGAATGCCGCCATGCGATTTCATTCGTGCGCCACGCTATATATGACGGCGGCTGCCGCATGTCCGACTGCGACATCATCGACATCACATCCATCATGATGCTTTTCTGCAACGTTTCATCTGATGTGCGGAACCGCGCAATATTCAAGGCGTTATTCAGCAGGCAAGGCAAACAATCTAAAGTTGTTTTCATAATGCTTAATGCTTAATGCTTAATGCTTAATGCTTAATGCTTAATGCTTAATGCTTAATGCTTAATGCTTAATGCTTAATTATTGAAACGAAGGAACTTAGCATTTCGCTTACTATTGTTATTTGGTCACTTCATGGCACGTTAACAAAACATCAAGCATCGTTATTAATTAATTCTTTTTTGATCTAGATATAGCCATTAGAATTTTTAAAATCTCTTGGCAATCAGCATTCATGCTGTTAAATTGCATATTAGTTAAATATTCAGTCTCATGTAGTAGTTCAAGCCAGTATTCTGTTTCACTCGCTTCTTTTAACGCGATACCCATCTTCGTATAGAAATCAGGCTTGCTAAATGCACGCGAAGCTTCCTTTACATTGGCTCCTATGCTCGTGCCACTACGCATGATTTGCTTTGATAAAATATATTCTTTCTTCTCCTTGTTTAAGTATTTGTGCATATTTATGATTCTTATTGCAAAAGCTTTACTTTTGTCAACAATCACATTGTTCTGTTTCATTCCCATCTCCTTATAAAAAACAGCCACTGTTCATTAAGCATTAAGCATTAAGCATTAAGCATTAAGCATTGCGAC
>JAGCSE010000039.1 GCA_017964325.1 Victivallales bacterium
GCCGTTGCTGTGGATCATGCGTCCAAGCCAGCATGAGCCGACGACGCCGTTCTGGATGCACGGCCGTGAAGGCGTGGTCCATGAATTCGGCCTTGCGCCGCAACCACAGAAGAAAGATTTCATGTTCTACCATATAACGGACACGCACATCAACAAGTCGGCGCTCATGAAGGAAGTGGTCACGCAGATCAACAGCCTGCCAGTGGAAGATGTGGCGTTCGTCGTCCATACGGGCGACTTGGTGTTAGGCTCTGACACGAAATCCATTTTCAACGCCATCAAGCAGTACGACAGTTATCTAATCGGCGAATACGGATTGAAATATCCTATGTTTTACGTTTGTGGAAACCATGAGCTTGTGAATACGCGCCATGCTGTTCGCCATCCGGATCACGAATTTTACGCAAAAGGCGTCTTCCACCACCGCTACGGTCCGACGGTCTATTCATTCGACTGGGCGGACGTCCATTTCATCGCGTTGGACGGCCAGCAGGAACAGCCTGAAGGCGCCTATACCTATTACAATGACGACATCCAGCTGGGCTGGTTGCAGAAGGATCTGGCGTTGTTGCCCGAAGGCAAGCCGATTGTCATCTTCCAGCATGAAATCCTGCCGAAGAGCTTGGACAAGTATCTGGAAGGCAAGAATGTCATCGCGGCATTCGGCGGCCACAGCCACAGGACGTGGACGCGTTCGTTCAAAGGTTTCACGAACTACATCGTGGCGGCCGTCTGTGGCGGCTGGTGGGGCATGCAGAATCGCGACGGCAGGCCGCAGGGTTTCCAGTTGACATCCATAAAGGACAACAAATTGGAGAATTTCGTCTTTCTCAACCGTAAGGGACACAACGCCATTTCCAACTACATGCCGTTGGGCAACAACATCTTGAAGGGTGAACAGGAATTTGTTTTCAGCGTGCTGGACTATGGAAAACCTTTGGAGATCACGGCGGAATTGGACGGCAAGCCATTCGCGTTGGAGAAGAAATCGCAGGAAAGGCTGTGGTCCTATTGGAGTGGAAAATTGGACACGAAGACGCTGTTCGACGGCGTCCATGATTTCCATCTGATGGCGAAGCAGGACGGGAAGGATAGCGACTACACCGTCCGTTATCTGATCATCAACGGCAACGAAGAAAACGAGTTCAAGACGGAGCAGCAGTCGGTCTTTATGACCTGCCGCGTGCCGAAATGCACCATGGACGTGGAAGTCCGCATCAACGGCACGCCGATCGGCAAGATTCTGAAAGGCGGCGAGCCTGTTGTCACGTGGAAGCCAGAGACTTACAAAGCGATGAAAGGCTACGGCAAAAAGCAGGACCTGACGATGTTCGAAGTGGATTCGTCTTTGTTGAGGAAATTGAATGCGGTGAATTTCGTCAACACCGCAACGGAGCCGCAGCAAGGCGCCGTGGATTTGGAGGTCATCCATCTGGTCTATCCCGACAAGGAAGGCAAGAACAAGGTGTTGAAGGACATACGGTTCTACAACAACCAGACGTTCTCTGTGAAGGGCAGCAAGCCCGGTAGCAGCGTCTCCATGAAGATCATGTTTGAATAGCCGCTTCGCGGAGCTTAAAGCTTAAAGCGGAATGCCTTAGGCGTACACCTGCCGTGGAGCTATAAAAGCTGAAAGCAAAGGCAAACCGCCTTCGGCGCAAGGCTTTTTAGTTTATTTCTAATAAATTTACCAATTTTGTGTCTCGCGTTAAAACAATCCTAAACGTATGACCATCATTGATTTGACAAGACCGTTCTCCAACGAGCCGCTGTTCCGCCTCGATGCGGCGGACGTGCCGCTTGTTTCGGACGCAACTCGCTACACGGGCGTCATTTACCAGTTGCATTTGGATTCCATGTGCAGCACCTATATCGATCTACCCGGCCATATTCGCGAAACGGACAACGGACTGACGGCGGAAAATGTTCCTCCGGAACGTTTTTTCCGCATGCCTGCCCACATCGTCCATCTGTCGCGACAGTCAGGAAGCGGAGCCGTGACAGGAGCGGAATTGGCAGCAGGATATGAAGGTCTGAAAACGGAATGTCTTGTCGTCAACGCACTTGGAAATCTGAATGCGACGGATATTGATGAACGGACGGTTTGGTTGGATGACAGTGCCATCGATTGGATTCTTTCGACAGGATGCCATGTCCTGATTTCAGATATCTATGAAAGCCAACGGCTTGAAGGTGTGTTTCTGAAACTTTTCAAGGCAGGTGTCAGTACGGTCTGTCTGCCCGTCAATTTATTCAAATTAAATGATATAGCCAAAATCACAGTGCTTTTCTGCCCTGTGCCGAACATGACGCAGATTCCATGTCGTGTTTTAGCAGAAGTTACGAAATGACAATATGATAAGAGGAAGACATGAAGAAGAATGACATTGTTAAAGGTTTGCGCGAACTAGGCTTGAAGAAGAACGATATCGTGTTGCTGCACAGTTCGTTCCGTAGTCTGGGCGATTTCGACGGTGATGCAGATGATGTCATTGACGCGTTCATGACGGTCTTGGGGCCAAAGGGTGCGTTTATCGTGCCAGTGTTCGGAGCGCTTGGTATCCTGCCTGATCGTGTCAAGGCGCGGAAGGACGCTTTTGTCAGCGAAGCTCCCGTCGGGACGTTGGCGGGCATTGGCGGACGTGCAAAAGAGGTACTATCAGGACATTGGGAAGCTGAAACGGCACACGGCGAAGGTTCGCCGTTTTTGAAAATCGCAAAAGCGGGCGGCTATGTCTGTTTGTTGGGAGTCGATCAAGACCGCAATACGACGTTGCACAGCGTGGAGGCGATTTTGAAACTGCCATATCTCGGCAGTCATACGGAAAAATGCAAAACTCCTGATGGAAAGGAAGTTACGCGTACATGGCATTACTATCCAGGCCCGCATCGCGATTTCATCGGGCTCGATCACATCATGCGCGACAACGGCATCATGAGCATCATCCGCATCGGCGACGCGCAGGTTCGTTTGATCAAAATGAAAGAGATGTTGGAATTGATGGTTGAACTCGGTGACGAAGACCCAGCGTTTGCGTTGTGCGACAATCCCGCCTGTGCGGACTGTGTCCGCCAGCGTGCCGCCATTTTTGCGGATCGCATCGCGAACGAAACATTTAAGTTGAGCGCATCGTCGCGGTTGTGCGGTCGTTACGTGCCAGAAATGATTGAAAAGTTGCAAGCGATCGGAATCAAGAATATCGAATTGGATTATGTGCAGGGAAAGGCGTGTGCGTTCATGGATGCGGCGCAGTTGAAACGCATCATCGAAGATATCCAAACCGCACATATATCTATTTCCGCCTTGCGGAGTTATGTAGTTCCCGAAAATATCGCGTCATTTGTGCAGAAGATGAAAGATGCTGGAATCAGCCGTGTGATTCTGCCGTTGACTGAGAGTTTCGACGGTGCGGGGGAGTTCGAGAAGGAAGGTATCGTCGTGGATTACGTAAACACGCATGTGACGGCGGTGCAGGCAGCGAAGACGTTGGCGACAGTCGCCCCTAAACGGCGTGCCTTTGTGTTTAATCCAAGTGGATTTGTATTGGCGGGACAGATGCCGTTCCTGAATGCGTGGAAGAACGGACAATTCACGAAGACGATTGCTCAATTGGATATAAATGACCGTACATGGGATGGTGAAATCCGTACGTTAGCGACAGGCAATGGCGAAATCAAGGAGTTGATTTCCATTTTGCGCTGCCGTTGCTTCAGCGGTTGGATGACGCTTGGCGGCGGCGCGCCGTATCCAGGCGATCTTGAAGCAGCCGTAAAGGATTTCGTGAATTTGATTTGTACGATGTAAGTGGTGTTTGCATATCGCGCAAAAAGGTTGCAAGGAGTGCGCGAGGGAGGCTAGATATAGAAAAAGGGCTGTTGCTTGCCGTAAAGGAATTGCAACAGCCCTTTGATTGTTGGTGATTATAGCGGATTAGTATCCAAGCATGGCGCGAGTAGCGTCAAGGCACATCTTGACGGCTTCGAGAGCGGGAATTTCTGGGCATTCGTATTCAATGACATACCATTCCGTGTTGCCCTTTGTCTGGCAGAAATCAAAGATTTCCTTCCATGGGCAGTCATCTTGGCCGATGATGGGTTTGAAGCCCTTGGCGGGATCCTTCGAGTAGGGCTTCAGGTGGATGGTCTGGCAGCGGCCGGGATACTTGTTGAGGGTTCCCATGATGTCGCAACCGCCTGCAAGACCGTTACCTGTGTCGAGCTGCATGACGACGCGCTTGTCCGTGTTGCCCATGAAAATGTCCCATGGCGTCTTGCCATCAACGGCTGCGAATTCGGCGGTATGGTTGTGGTATCCAGTGCGCATGCCGTAGAGGGCGAGCTTGTTGGCGATTTCATTGAATTTCTTGGCGGTCGCGAGACATTCGTCGGCGGTCTTGGCGGGAACGCCGGGAATCATGATGTTGGGGTTGCCGACGGCTTGGTTCAGCTTGATGGTTTCGTCGATTTTTGCATCCTGCACGCTGTCCCAGGGGGTATGCCAACCGCAGCAGACGAGGCCTGTTTCTTTCAGAAGGCCGGCATAGAAATCGGCGCAGAACTGGGGGGCGCCTGCGAACTCGACGCCGTCGTAGCCCATGGCTTTGATGGCTTTCATCGTGGCAAGCGGATTTTCCGTAAATTCCTTTCGGACGGAATACATTTCAAGGGCGACTGGGATGATGGTCATGGTACTTTCCTTTTTTCTTGTGTTTGGATTGTTTAATGTTTGTCGATAAACTGCTTATATGATACGTTCCGTTGTTTCGGGATTGAAAAGGTGGGCCTTTTCGAGCATGATGGCGAGTTCGATCCTGTCGCCGACGGCGCAGGCATGGTGCGGATCGACGCGTGCGATGAATCCAGCATCGCCCGTCTTCATATAAAGGTATGTCTCGGAACCCATTGGCTCGATGACTTCGACGCTGGCGGCGATGGTCTGCGGATGGGCCTGCGCTTCGGCGGTCGGAGAACCGACGTGTTCAGGGCGGAGGCCGAACGTGACGCGTTTGCCGATGTACGGCTTGATGGCATCCGTCCAAGTCTGCGGTGCCTTCAGAGAGAACGTTTCCGCCTTGATGATGAGTTCACCGTTGCTGTCCTGTATTTCCGCGTCGAAGAAATTCATAGGCGGCGTGCCGATGAATCCCGCGACGAAAATATTGTTGGGATTGTCGTAGAGTTCGGAGGGGGTGGCGACCTGTTGGATGACGCCGTCTTTCATGACAACGATACGGTCGCCCATCGTCATGGCCTCCGTCTGGTCGTGGGTGACATATATCATCGTGGTGCGCAATTTATTATGGAGGCGAGAGATTTCCGTGCGCATTTGGACGCGCATCTTGGCGTCCAGATTGGAGAGAGGTTCGTCAAAAAGGAAGACAGCAGGATTGCGGACGATGCAGCGGCCGACGGCGACGCGCTGGCGTTGACCGCCGGAAAGAGCCTTTGGGCGACGATCCAGAAGATCTTGGATACCAAGGATTTCGGCGGCTTCTCGGACGCGTCTGTCGATTTCGGCGTTCTTTTCACGTCTGTTGTTCCACCAATTGACGAGCGGTGCGAAAAGCCCTTTGCGCTGCTGTGATTCTTCGCCTTGCCATTTTCTCATGCGGAGGCAGAAGGCCATGTTTTCATAGACGGTCTTGTCCGGATAGAGGGCGTAGTTTTGGAAGACCATGGCGATGTTGCGGTCTTTCGGGAGGACGTCGTTGACGACGCGGTCTCCGATTTTGATGGTGCCTTCGGAGATTTCCTCCAGTCCTGCGACCATGCGGAGCGTAGTTGATTTGCCGCAGCCGGAGGGGCCGACCATGACGATGAACTCGCCGTCGTTGATGGTGAGGTTGAAATCATCCACGGCGCGGACATTGCCAGGATAGATTTTGCCAACATGTTCGAGAGTGACTTGTGCCATGGTGTTAAGTTGCTGATTTCACCTTTTTTATTTTGTCGGGCATGAATGCTTTCAATGCCGCGATGACGCAGAGTGTGATGATTCCGAGCACGACGATGACGAGTCCAGGAGAGAGGTGGAGCGGTTTGAGGAGGAGCCAATGGAGGGCGGAGGCGAGAAGCATGGATATGCAGTCGATGGCGTTTCCCGCCGCCAGATAGGCGCCGCGTTTGTCTTCGGGGCTGTACTGCTGGATGCCCGTGTTGAGGGGAAGCTGGTAGAAGCCGCCCGTCACGCCCAAGAGGGCGGTGATGACGAGTACGGGCAGGACGTGTGAGCTTGTCAAGCCGAAGGCGATGGCGCAGATGGCGAGAAGCAGACCTCCTGGCAGCACGAAATGGAAGGCGATTTTTCCTTTTGAAAGGAATCCTGCGGCTGCGGATCCGATTCCGATGCCGAGAGCGACGGCTCCTTGCAGATAGCCGATCATCTGGTCGCCTTGCTTGAGGTCATCCTGCACGATGAAAGGAATGTTGGCTTGGAAGAGGGCTCCTAAAAACCAAAAATACGTGTTGCCGAGAATGCAGAAAAGGAGGGCTTTGTTGTGTCGCATTTCCGCGAATGCCCGCCAGTGGGGCGAAATCGGATCGAACGTTGGTTTGGCGTGAGGAGAGCCTGGTCTGGTTCTCGTGATGAGAAAGCTGATGATGAAGCCAGCGATGGCGACGGCGATAGGATAGAGTGCGGCCGTTTGGAAAGAAGCCTTGTAGGTATCCGACAGTTGGCTGCCCGCCCAACCACCGAGAATGATGGCTAGAAACGTGAATAGTTGCGTTGCGCCATTGCCGCTGGACAGCTTTTCAGGCGGGAGCGTTTCCGGCAGGAAGCCGTATTTGGCGGGGCTGAAGAACGCGCTCTGGGCGCCCATGCAGAACAGGACGGCGAGAAGCGCGTATATAGCGTTGAATTTAAAGAGGATGCCGCCTGTGAGCATGATGATGATTTCGGCGGCTTTCGTGGCGATCATGACGGAACGTTTGGAGAAACGGTCAGCCAAATAGCCCGCGAAGGCGGAGAACAGCAGATACGGCAGGATGAAGAGAGCGGAAGCCAGCGGGATGTAGTCGCGTTTGGCTTCAGGACTCAAGACAGCGGTCGCCGCGCAGATGACAAGCATTTTGAATACGTTGTCATTGAACGCGCCGAGGAACTGTGTGCCGATGAATCCTGCAAAACCTACGCTGGCGAGTGGCGATTTCTTCATGGATGCCGTTTGGTGTTCTCCGTCTTGCGTGTGGTGGATCAGCGTTCGCCGACGGCCTGCAGGCAGGCTGTCAGATGGCCCTTCGTTTCAGCGGCGATGGCAACGCAGGCGGGCAGTTCATAGCCTTTTGCCTTCGTGCCGATGACTTCGAGGTCGATGGGGCCGTCATAGTTGTATTTGCGGAGTACGCGGATGTAGCCGAGCAGGTCGATGTCGCCGCGGCCGTTGGCCTGGTTGCAGGGTTCGCCCGGACCTTGCTGGCGGCCTTTGCAGTCACGGATATGGACATGCTTGATGCGGGAGATGACGGCCGCGATGGCGTCAACGGGATTTTCGTTGGCGCGATAGATGTGGGAGGGGTCCATGTCGAGGCCGAAATTCGGGTGATTGACGGCTTCGAGCAGCTTGAGCGTCGTGGGCGTGTTCCAAATGGCGGCGCCGACGTGAGCCTTTGCGCAGAGGGTGACACCGTATTTGGCGGCGAGTTCGGCGAGCTTGCCGAGGCTGTCAACGGACTGCTGGAAGGTGGCTTCGTCATCCATCTTTCCGCCGGGGCCGCAGTTGACGACGGGGCAGCCGATTTCGGCGGCGGCCTGGAATGCCATCTTCATGATTTTCGGGTCTTGGCTGGGCTGTTCCATGGCCTGCACGGGCAGGTCGTATTCTTTGATGAGCTTCTTGATGGCCGTGCAGCATTTGCGCCAATGGCTGTCGAGAACGAGATGTTCGCTCATGCCGCCGATGGCGGAGATTTCAATTGCGTCATAGCCGCAGACTTTCGTCCATTTGAAGGCGGTTTCCATGTCAAACGCGCCGAAAAGAACAGAATTGACACCTATTTTCATGGTTATTCCTTAAATAAATGATTTAAAATATTTCGGAGGTGCTGCCTTCTGCCGACGGCGGAGACGCCGTCGGCACACCTTGTTACTGGTTGTTGGGATCGGGCTTGACGAACGGCAGCGGATGCGGATTCACGAGGATGCCGCCGTGTTCGAAGGAGTCGATGGCTGCGAATGTGTATTCCAGCGTGGCGAGAGCGTCACGGCCGGAGGCACGGAGCTTGTTCTTCGGAACGCCGTTGGTGACGTCTTCGAGGAAGCAATGGATACGGCGCGGGAAGGTCGTGCCGAAATCGGTCACGCCGTAGTCGGTGACGATGGCTTCGGGGGCCTTGCCGAGGCCCTGTCCGGCGGTGTAGTCCGGATTGCCCTGCGCGGGCTGGTAGATGAGCTTCTCGACGCAGTTTTCGATGGCGAACGTGCCTTTCGTGCC
>JAGCSE010000040.1 GCA_017964325.1 Victivallales bacterium
AATGTACGAGGTCCAGACGGTTGGCCTTACGGACGAAGATGACTACAAGGTGAATATGGCGTCCGAGGTCCCCACCTTCAGCTCTCGCTATGATGTCGTATTGCACGCTGCCGGCAAGGCGCATACGTTCACCAAAACGGAAGCCGAATCCACCCGAGCCACAAATGATTGCGCTTCTTGCAGATTGTTCGTGATGATGCCGTCCGTATGGCCCGAACCATGTGCGGCGATATGCGCAACCGCCTCGTCAAGTCCATCGACGACACGAATGGAAATGATGGGAGCCAAATATTCCGTATCCCAGTCAACATCCGTCGCCGCAACAATTTCCGGCAGGATTTCACGCGTTTTCGCGCAGCCTCGAATTTCTACGCCCTTCGCCGCAAACGCATCGCGCACTTTCGGCAGAAACGCCTTCGCGATTTTCGCATCGACCAATAACGTCTCCAACGCGTTGCAGACTTCGACGCGCTCCGTCTTCGAATTGACGACGACGGAAACCGCCATTTCGACGTCCGCATCCGCCGCCACATACTGGTGGCAGATGCCGTCATAATGCTTCAACACAGGAATCCGCGTGTTTTCAGAAACCGCCTTGATTAGGCTTTTTCCACCTCTTGGAATAACTAAATCAATATCTTGATTTTGCTTCAGCAACTCATTGACGACAGCATGGTCCGTCGAGTCGATGAACTGCACCGTATCTTCGGGCAGACCCGCCGCCACAATCGCCTTGCGCATCGCCGCCACCATCACGCGATTCGAGCGAATCGACTCCGAACCGCCTTTCAGAATGACGGCATTGCCCGATTTCAATGCCACCGCCGCCGCATCGGTCGTCACATTTGGTCTGGCTTCATAGATAATTGCAATCACGCCAATTGGAACCGCCACACGGGAGACTTGCAAGCCCGACGGCATCGTGCGCCCCTCCAAAATACGCCCAACTGGATCAGGCAGAGCCGCCGCCTCTTTCAGCCGTTTCACCATGTAATCGAATATCTTGTCCGTCACGGCCAGACGTTTTTGGAACGCTTCGGACAAGCCAGCGGCACGTCCAGCCTCCAAATCCAGACGGTTCGCTTCATAAAGTTCTGCTTTGCAGTCGATAAGACAGTCCGCCATCGCGTTCAGCGCCTTCGCACGTGCCGTACCGGAAACCGCCGCCAAAACTCTCGCGGCTTCCCTGCCGCGTTTTGCAATTTGCTCTATATCCATAGTATTATTCTTTATTGCTTTCTTGTTTTTTAGAAAGAATTTTCCGTGCGGAGCACCATTCGAACCGCCGAGCCGCCAATAACCGTTTTGGTGGTAGGGCTTTAGCTTTCGGCTTTCAGCTTTCGGCTTTCAGCTTTCAGCTTACTTAAGATTCTTCATGTAGTATTGGGTAATTTCGTCGTCACGACCGAAATTCGTGGCAATCAACGCAGAGCGAATCCACATGCCATTACGCATCTGCCGCCAGTACATGGCCCGCGGGTCGTTGTCACACGCTGTGTCGATTTCCGTGCGGCGCGGCAGCGGGTGCATGATGATGGAATACATCGGCAGGCGTTTCAAGTCATCACCAGTGAATGAATACTGGCTCAAGTCGATGCGGGAGCTTTCGCCTGGTTTTGTATCCCATTCATCTTGAATGCGTGTCATATAGACGGCATCCGCTTTTGGGATGGCGTCTTTGAAATTATCTGTTACTTCGTATTTTACACCTGCGTGATCCAATTGGTCCAAAATATCTTTTCCTATTTGGAGCTGGTTGGGAGCTGCAAATGTCATGCTGATATTCGAATAATTCGTCAAAAGCAATGCGAGCGAGCGAACCGTACGGCCGCGTGCCAAATCACCGCAGAACAGGACATGCTTGTTGGCGAGTCCGCCGCGCTTCTCGAAACTCAAGACCAGCGTGTAAATATCTAATAGAGCCTGTGTTGGATGCTGGTCTTTGCCCGATCCCGCGTTGATGATCGGCAGCGGACGGTTCGTATTGGACAGCAGCCACGCCATTTTCTCCGCCAGGCCCTGCAACGGACTGCGCATGATGATCATGTCGAAATAGGAACTGAACGTGCGGATGGAATCCTCCCGCGATTCGCCTTTCATCTCGCTGGAGATTGACGGATCGCGGACTTCCGCAATGCGGAATCCAAGTATCTGGCATGCAGCATAGAACGAAAGGAACGTACGACTGGATGGCTGCGAGAAATACAGCATCGCCCGCTTGTGGCAGAGCAAGTCGCTCAAAAATTTCACACCTTCGCGATGCTTGGAAATGCGGCGGATGCGTGTCGCCAAATCGCACAGGCGATCCAATTGCTCGCGGTCGAATTGCTGCGCGAAAAGCGTATGGAACGGACGACCGTTCGCCTGCACAAGATATGGTGCCTTCTCCTCTAGGCTCAAATTGTTGAAATCCTCCCACGATATTTCATCCAGGTGCTTTCTTTTCATCATCTTAGTCTCTCTCTTATCATTGATTTTACATATTGTCTATTCAAAACACAGAATGTTGTTTATACTGTACCGTCAGATGGTTAATTATCAAGATATTCGGCAAATTCCCGCAACATATCGTCATGGAGGAGGCCGTTGGAGGCGAAGACGCGGCCGGCCTTCTCATCAATTGGCTTGCCGTCGAAACCCGTCACCTTGCCGCCTGCCTCCTGCACGATCAGCCGCCCCGCTTCGTAATCCCACGGCTTGATGTAGAACTCCCAATACAAATCGACGCAGCCGTCCGCCACATGGCACAAATCGATTGCTGCGCTGCCGCTGCGGCGGAAACCCTGCAGCCTGCGGATCATTTTCGCCGCCAAATCCACGTTGTCAGGCTTCACATTCGACCGCACACAGCCAAATCCCGTCGCCCCAATGGCATTCACAAAATTCGGCACAGTCGATACATGGATCGTTTTTCCATTTTTCTTCGCGCCTTCGCCGCGAACCGCCGTGTAGATGTCCTTCAGATATGGCAGATAGACGACGGCTCCAGTCGTGACGCCATTCTCCCGCAGCCCGATGGAGATGCAGTAGAACGGATAACCGTGCAGATAACTCGTCGTGCCGTCTATGGGATCGACGATGAACACGCGCTCATAGCTGTTCAAATCGCCGTAACTCCCTTCCTCGCCGTAGAATGCGATATCCGGAAACGCCTGTTTCAGATGCTCGCGGAGGAACGTCTCCGATTCGCGGTCCGCCACGGTGACGATGTCCGTCTCAGACGATTTGTGGAACACTTCGCGGCTGGTCAGCTGTTCACGCCGCGCCTTGATCATCTCGCCGGCCTGCGCCGCGATGTCAGATATTCTGGTGATGTCGATACTCATGTTTTTTACTCTATAAAATGAATGCGGGAATCGCCGCGGACATCCTCCGCGATGACTTCATGCGATGAAAAACAGATAATGCAAGTGTCTGGATGGCACCTTGAAAGAAAATCAGCGGTAATCATGCCCGCCGTCGGAAACGGCTTTTCATGCGTCAACGGTACTTGAATGCAGATGACATCCGCCACCGCAAGGGAATCCAACGGCAGGAACGTTTCCAGCCCTTCGCCCGTCAGTTCGCAACCGCCCATCCCGTTGCCCCACAAGCTGAAGAAACTTTCGCCAAGCTCCGTCGCCTCGTCAAGATTGCGCGGCGGATCGCAAAGCAGCGTCTTCACGCCCTTTTTCTCCGCCAGTTCACGCAGCTGCGTTCCCAATTTGCCGACGCCGACCAGCCCCACGGCCTTCGCCGTCGCCAATCGCTCCGCCAAGATGTCTTCTGGAATCCTGTCCATGTCCAATGAAACCTGTAAAATCATAAAAAATATGCGTTTTAATATGATTGAACTACCCAAAAATACAATTTTACAGAGCCATAACAGGAGAAAAGACAATAACACGGCTATATTTTTGTCATGCCGTTTTTACAATCACCGGGGTAGCGAGGCCGTCTCGGTCTTGTCGAGGGCGATGACGCCGTCACTACATCCTAATTAACCCAAGGAACCTCCATGAAATTCTCTGAATATCGCGACCGCGTCTATGGCTGCTGGCTCGGCAAATGCATCTGCGGCTCCATCGGCGCCCCATTGGAAGGCTGCAAACAGCTCTTCGAATACAAATTCGATCCGGAATTCTGGAAAATCAGCCTCCCGAACGATGATCTCGAACTGCAGGTCCTTTGGCTGAATGTCATCGAAAAGCTCGGGCTTGATCTCGACGCCGACGATTTCGCGGAAGCTTTCGTCGCCGCAGTCCCTTACAATCCAGGCGAATACGCCTATTTCAAACGCAATTTCCGCCGAGGCATCCATCCGCCAACTTCCGGAACATACAACAATTACTATTACCATCAGGGCATGGGATGCTGCATCCGCGCGGAAATCTGGGCCTGCCTGTGCGCAGGTGACCCGCAGCTCGCCGCCCGCGTATGCCAATTGGACGGGCAGATCGACCATTCCGCAGAATCCATTTATTCCGAAATGTTTATAGCGGCTCTTGAAGCCGCCGCCTTCGTCGAACAGGATCTGGACAAACTGCTGGACATCGCCGTCGGCGTCATTCCCGCAGACTCAAAACTCGCGCGTCTTGTCGCGGATACGCGCCGTTGGTGCCGTATGTTCGACGACATACGCTACATCCGTGATGAAATCCTCCGCCACTACGGCCATCCGGACTGCACGAACATGTTCGAAAACATCGGCATCACCATCATGTCGTTGCTGGGCAGCAATTTGAATCTTGAAAAAGCCACGATGTTCGCCTTGAACAGCGGCTTCGACACGGACTGCACATGCGGCATCGCGGGCGCCATCGTCGGTATCATCAAAGGAGCGAAACAACTGCAGCGCGAATTCGGCGTGAAGGACACGGGCTACACGGCCAATTTCGAGCTGAACCGCCCGTCCGACCGCATCGAACAGCTGGCGGACGACATCGCCCGCCTGTCGTCGGAAGTCGAACGCCAGTGGAAACGCAAGCTTGTCTTGGAAGACGTTCCCGCAGAAGTCGCGAATTTCCGCCTGCCCGTCCGCGTCAGAACCTGCACATTCACCGTGAAATACAACGGCGAACCTGTCATTTTCCCCGGCGGCGTCGCCTATTGCGAACTGACCATCCGAAACCATACCGACAAGCCGTTGTCCGGACCGCTCGTGCTGACCGCTCCTGACACGCTGTCGATCGACTGCCCGAAACAGCTGTCCATCATCGCCCACGGGAAGAAGACCGTCAACGTCATCGTCCGTCATCAAACGCCGCAGGCCATTGCAGATAAACAGCTTATCCATGTTCAATTCGCCGATTGCGGCTACACCTTCGGCTTCGCCGCCGCCGTCCCGTGGAAGGTCTATGGCCCTTATTGGGAGAATTTCTACACGATTCCGCAGATGGGGCTGAACAGCGGTTCGTACGGCCGTTTCATTCAGCAGGGGAAGTTCCCCAACATGTCCTCCGCCATCCGTAACTACCATCTCAACCTCCGTGCAGGCTTGGACATCGTCGGTCTTGACGAAGAGGCTCTTGCCAAAAGCCACTGCGGCCGAGAAAATGCAGTCATCTACGCCACAAATGATTTAATTCCAGTCGATAGCGCCTTTGGCTACCAGGGCCCCGCCGTCTTCTATCTCGTCATGGAGTTCACGACGCCTGTCGATCTGCCCGTCACGTTCTCCGTCGGCCACACCGGCCCGTTCGTCCTTTGGATCGACGGCGTTGAAAAAGTCCGTTCGGAAGACGAGACATGGCTCACGCCTGAAAACATCAATCTGGACCGCATCAACCTTCCCGCCGGAAAGCACCGCGCCGTCTTCAAAGTCATCCGCCAAGGCCGTTCAGTCGATCTGTGCCTCATCGTCCGCGCGCCGTCACGCCGTGGAGAACGTGGTGACGCCCATGCCGTCCAGTTGACATATCTTAATCTGTAACATACTGTCATTATCCAAAACTACTTGGCCTCAAAGAGGCCGAATCCCCCCACGCAAGCGCCCATAGCGTGGGGATGAACGTAATATAAAAAAGTTCTGCAAAAAGAAAAAGTCATGGTACATTAATTTTTAACCACAAAAACAGGGTCTAACCCGAATATTGCATGAAAAATAGTTGAAAAAGGTGGCAGTTTTTATATAAGATGCTATAAAATAATATCTTACAAAACAATTTAACATATAAGACCCGCCATGACAAAATGTACATCTCAATCGTTATTTTTCACCAAATATCTATCGTGTACAAAGCACAAACACTGACGGCATGGCCGTCGGCTATGACAAATGAAAAAAGACATTCTGTTAAGCGATAATTGACTCCTTGGTAATGGCTTGGCCAGCTCCGACAGAGAGGCTGCTCAACTTGTAAAAACAGTGACTTAAACTTATTTTAGATGATTGCAAATCAGTGGAGAATAAAAAATCAGTGTTTTTTAAACATAATTTGGTTGCGGAGAATGGCCGCTCCAATCCTTTCAAAATTCTAAATTAGTAATTTGTCCAGCTTTTCAATGACTGTCCGGTAGTCCACCTTTTGGCATCCATCGTACCAATGGACATACTGTCCCGTCAGATAATCCGGTATGAGCGCCGTATATTCAGTCAATGCCAAATATGCCTCGATGAGATGGTCTCGCATGGCATTTTTGTCACCCTTTTGGAATGCGCATAACGCCAATTGGCATTCATGTTCGCAGTGGCAAAAATAACGGTACAATCCAGACGGATAAATCAATTGTGCATACAGAAAACTCGCTTCCTCTTGCGGCAGAGACGCTTGTAATTCCTTTGCGCGGCATTGGACATCCATCATCCGCCCTTCCTGCCGTCTAAGCCGTTGAACCAGATCCTCCGTGTCATGCGTGTCGGGAAACATGTCCGACAACGATTCCATGAACATGTTCGCTTTTTTAAGTTTATCCCTTCGGCCTCGATCACAATCAAGTATTTTCTTAAGTGCTTGGTTGCAACGATGTATTATTAGTCCATCGTTGCAAATCGCCACTCCGCGGGAATTCTTTTCGAAAGCGTCGAAATAATCGCGATAGCATTGGCAAATCTCATCTTGATTGGCAGAGAAGTGCTTTTCAACCCATTCATGCAGATAGGCTTCTGGCGAAAAATCTGTCGGATTTACGGTAATTTTCGCCGTACCATTCATCCCATAGATGAATTCTCGTACATTGGATGAATTAAAGATCGCATAGCACAACTTACGTTGCGACATCGCATTGCATAATACATTATGAAAATCGCGCACACCGATGGCCTGCGCCAGATGTGTTCCGCAAATGATTGCATGGTGACAATAAACGCCATAATTCGCCGACAGATCGTTGGGCGATTCGAAGAAATCATCCTGCAAACGCCAGCCCGCGCAGTTGTCGGAAAAAACCGTAATGATATCAGGCGAAATCTTCAACAGCCCGCGACGGTTGAAAATGGAGCCTTCTCCCCATAAAGTCGTTGAAAACACGGCATTTTGATTATTCGTCAACCGCAGGACCAGTTCCTTCTGCTCATGAATGGCCTGGGCAATGACAGCCGCACGCTCTTCGTCGCTGTCAGGCGCTTTTCCCGCTTCCCAGAATGGTCGGTCGCCACGTCCGCGCAAGCCGAGCTGCCAGATGACTTCTGGATATTTTGACCAACGTCGTATGGAATCACTCCACACTTCCCGCAACGCATCTGGATCAGAAAAGTATGAGAACTCCTTCTGCAAGCCTTTGGCGCGCCAATAGTTGTCAAAACCGAATGCACTGACGCCAAGCGGTTCCACATGATGCATCGTGAGAATGAAGCCGCGTCGGGAGAATTCCTCTAGTAGCATCTCCTCCTCCGGATTGCGGATATCGACAAAACTGGCGGGAATCGCCAGATTGTATCCCATGCGGATCAACGTCTCCGCCACCCGTCGGGCGGTGTTCCGCGAAATCACCGTATGATAGTATTGGTATTCAGTATGCCGTGGACCGCCAATCTCCCATCCCGTCAGAAGGTCTTCGTCATTGATGAACACGCCACGATAACGGATGGCAGGGCTGCCCGCCTGCCGCTCGATATTTTCCCAACGGAAGGAGTCAAGGCGTCTGATCGGAATCTGCGTCCAAAGATAGCATGGATCGACATGCAGGAAATCCGCACTGAACGCGTAAATCCCGTAGATGCAGCCACGCATGTCCGAACCGTCAATATATAAGATATTTCCAGATTCGGAATGCAAACGGTAGTTCTCAATCGCCTCATTTGGAAAAACTTCCGGAAGAATGCGCACAACTATTCCGTCATGCGTCGGCAAATTCCGGACAATGGACGGCATTACTGTGCCACCAGTCGCTTTTTGAATATCATGCGCCAAATCCTTCGCCGCCAACTGCAACGGCTCCAAAGCGTCAGCAGATATGAAAATTTGCAATGATGATGTCAGTTCAAAAGCGTTCATAGCAATATAAAATTTTCCCCGCGCGAAGCGCTTTCACAACCGCCGAGCCGCCTGAACAAACAGACCGTGGACTTCAAGCTTCCGCATGGCATTGTTTGCACTTACGCGAAGCGTGACGAACCGCCGCAGCCGTTGGATTCGTTTACTGTTGGATTTTCGTTTTGCAAAACAAGCCTTCCTGAGCTTGTCGGCCCGGCGGCGAGGCTTTTTTGAGTGTTTTGAGCGTTTTATGGTTAAAAATTCAGTGTATTCTGTGGTATCTTTACGTCTTTTGGTTACGGCCATAAGAAGTTTAAAAAATTCAAGGGCGGGGATGCCCTCGCTACATCAAATAATATGATTGTATTGCCCAAAATTGCAATTTAAAGTACCGTCATAGGCGAATCCATGAAAACACGGTATATATTTATGGTGTGGCATTTCTCTAAAAAACATCCAAAGGACACCATCATGAAAATCGGTTGCAACTATTGGGCTTCCAACGCCGGAACGCATACATGGGACGATTGGGACGAAGCCGTCGTCCGCCGCGATTTCGCCCTCATGCGGGAGGCGGGCATGCAGCTCGTCCGCGTCTTTCCGCTGTGGTCCTCCTTCCAGCCGCTGACATTGCTCCGCCGCTGGGGCGGCATGCGCGCTGAACTGCTCATGAACGGGAAACCGCTGCCAGAGACGCCATGCGGTCTCGCAGGTGTCGATGAAACGATGCTCCAACGATTTAGGACGATGTGCGACATCGCCGAAGAAAACGGTATCGAACTAATTGTCGGCCTCGTGACCGGCTGGATGAGCGGCGTCCTCTACGTGCCGCAGGCCTTCGAAGGGCTGAATGTCATGAGCGACCCGCTCGCCGTCAAATGGGAGGTCCGCTTCGTCCGCTGTCTCGTCCGTGAATTGAAGGACAAGCCCGCCATCAAGGCGTGGGAGCTCGGCAACGAATGCAACTGCATGGCCGTCCTCAAATCACCGGAAGAAGCGTGGAACTGGACGAACGCCATCACCTCCGCCATCCGTCTCGAAGACACGACGCGGCCTGTCGGCTCCGGCATGCACGGCATCATGCCCGCTGTCGATGAAGAATTCGTCGCGCCAACCAATTGGAGCATCGAGACGCAGGGCGAACTCTGCGACTTCCTCACGAGTCATCCCTATCCGCACACAACTTCCAAATCCTCCGCCCGACTGGATCGCCATGATTCCATCCGTCTCGCCCTCCAAGCCGCTATCGAAACACGCCTCTACGGCGACATTGCCCGCCGCCCCGCCTTCGTGGAGGAAATCGGAACATTCTCCTCAAGTTACTGCAACGACGAGACAAAAGCCCTCTTCGTCCGCAGCTCCATGTATCAGGCCTGGGCCCACGGCTCCTCCGCCTATCTCTGGTGGTGCGCCTTCGAACATTCCGTGCTCGACTTCCCACCTTACACATGGAGCACATGGGAACGCGAGCTCGGCATGTATGACGAAAACTTCCATCTGCGCCCCGTCGGCAAAGCTCTCCGCGCCTTCAAGGAGATGCAGGAAGCTCTTCCGTTCAAGGAACTTCCGATGTTCCGCCGCAACGCCGTCTGCGTCCTCACCCGCGAACAGGATTTCAAGAGTTTCATGGAAAACGGCTGGGCCGCTTTCGTTCTCGCTAAACAAGCCGGATTTGACATCGAATTCCAGTTCATTGATGAACCGCTGCGCGACAGCCAGTTGTATATTGTTCCAGGCATCATCGGCACCAACTGGAGCCGCAGTTTCGAATACAAGGCGTTGATTGACAAGGCGAAACAAGGTGCGACCGTCTATTTCTCCCTCGACGGCGGCGACCTCTCGCCATTCGCTGAAGCCTTTGGCGCGACCGTTGTCACACGCGAAACCCGCACATCCGCCGCAGCATTCGATTTCGACGGCATCCATTTCCAACTATCCGCCCCCTACCGCATGATTATTCAACCGAATGACGCGGAAGTCCTTGGTGCCGAATCAGATGGAAATCCCATCCTGCTCCACCACGCCATCGGCAACGGTGAAATCTATCTGATGACGGTTCCGATGGAACGCCATACCGCCGTCACGCCAGGAGCTTACAACGCCAACGCTCCCGCCTGGTATCGTATTTACAAACGCATCGCCGAAAAGGTCATCGCCAAACGGATCGCCCAAAGTGGCAATCAGCTCGTCACGCTGACGGAACATTTCTTCAGCGACGACCATGCCGTCATCATCGCCGTCAACAATAGTTTGGTGGAAATACCCGCCACACTATTACTTGCAAATGGCTGGCATATCAAATGGCAGGAAAAGCAAACCATCCAGCCGCAAGATGGTGCCGTCTTCGAGCTTGTCCGTTAATTGGAGAAGGTGTCGCGGGCGTCCCGCCTGCGACACCCAAACGGCAACGGAACAGCCGTCTTTGCCTCGTCGCTGTCGGCATTGACTTCAAAATGTTTGCATTTTCCTTAAGCTTTTGGCTCAAAAAAAAATCGGCCGCCTTACGGCGGCATCTTTTTCGCCGCCGACAGCCGTTGTCGGATGACAGGCCGACGGCGCTCCGCGCCTACCGTGCTCCGCACGGCGGCCTTGTCATCCGGACGGCTGCCGCGGCGATGGCTCCGCGAGCTCAAGGTTAGGAGGATGTCATCATTGAACTCGCACCAGCGCGACGCGGAAGCCGAGGATGCTGTGAGACGTCGGATCGAGGCTGCCGCGACACGCCGAACGGCAGCCCGCGGCGTAGCTGCCCCACGAGCCTCCACGGTGCACGCGCCCCGAGCCACTTGACGGCCCAATCGGATCTGTCACCGCATCAGTCGGATATTTTTCTTCCCAATAGTCACGGCACCATTCCCAGACATTCCCATGCATATCGTAAATCCCCCAATTGTTCGGCTTCTTCTCGCCGACTGGATGGGTTTTGCCATCGCTGTTTTTGCCATACCAACCAAGCGCATTCAACCTCGAATCCTCCCCTGCTGCATTCATTAGATTTAAACCGCTATTCAACGCTGTCGTTGTTCCCGCCCTGCATGCATACTCCCACTGGGCCTCTGTTGGAAGGCAAAACTCATAGCCAGAAGGTAGTTCTGATTCATGCCTTTCATGTATAACACAACAGAAATGGAATGCTTCTTCCCAACTTACGTTCTCTACTGGAAGCACACGAGAGTCATCCACTTCTATAGAAACCTCCTCATTAGAGATCAACTTAGGTTTCTCTCCAAACATTCGTTGCCAAAACGAAGGTTCAGCAAATACTGGTCTAAATGTCTTGACAATCTCTTTAAATTCTGATGGATTCTCGCCTATAACGGCCTTGTACTGCGCCTGTGTCACAGGATACTTCCCAATCCAAAACCCCTTGGTCAATGTTACCTTATGCAACGTTTCATTTCTGTTTCGCCCCAATTCATTTTCAGGGCTTCCCATCATGAACGTCCCGGCGGGAATCCAGACCATCTCCAAATCCACATCCTCCGCCAATTTGAATGTCAGATTCCCTTTCCTTTCCACAGACTCTAAGGAAGCCTGCGGAGCCGACGTGACAACAGGCGGTTGCGGCAATGGCGTCGGTGTGACGGCAGACTGCTGTCGTTTCGGTATTTCCGCTTTTGATGAGCGGCTTGTGGCAGGTTGCGCCCCCTCCAAAGCCTCTGCGAATGCCATGCAACTGTCAAAACGGTCTTCAGGCTTTTTCGCTAGTGCCTTTTGCAACGCGTTGTTCACGGCATCTGGAAGGTTGTCGATTTTTGGCGGCGGCACACTCAAAACGGCATTTGGGAACGTCGTAATATCGAAATTGTAAAATGGATAATGGCCGTCAAGCATTTCGTAGGCCAAAAGCGCGAGGGCATATTGGTCGGCCTTCGCCGTCAATTTGAAACCGTAAAGGTCCGGACGCCACTGTTCAGGCGACTTGTAGGCGGGCGTCCCGCCCGTCAGGATGCCGCTGATATGGCTGACGCTCTCCTTGATGCGGAGCCCAAGTCCGAAATCGAGAAGTTTTAACGACTTGACCGTTTCGCCATCAATCTGCACCATCACGTTGGCGGGTTTCACGTCACGATGGACCATATTCTTTTCGTGCGCATAATCCAACGCCTTCGCCAGACGGTGGACGACCTCCCGCGTGATTGCCAGACCAGGCTTGGGATGTTTCTTCAGATAATTCTCCAACGTCTCGCCTTCCGCATAGTCCATCACGATGTAGAAGCGGAATTCGTCATCTTCCAGACTCCGCACTGTCACGATGCCGTCATGGGTCAGGCTGAGCATTCCGCGGAATTCCTCCCGCAGTGCGGCGGCGGATGCTTCGTCACTTCGCAGGATGTCGGGCACGGTCTTCAGTGCCACAGTGCGGCCTTCATCCTTCATATCCTTGCAAAGGCAAACGACGCCCATGCCGCCGCGCCCCAGTACGCGCACGAACTCGTATCGCCCGGCGATGACATCGCCCGACTGGAAATAGAGATTGCGAATCCGCTCGCGCGAATCCATCTGCGTGACATTATTATACTGTTCCATATATCTATTTTATTACTTTATATAAAAACAAGATATTCAACTACCTTTTGTTAGGGAGCATTGTTAGGGAGCATCATTTACGGATATTCCCCCACATGGAGCAAGCATCTCCTGACAAACTGTTATTTTCCCAAACTGGTGGAATAAACACAATTGCAAAATTGCTATACTATAATAAACAACCCTCCTATTTCAAGTTTGCGCGTTGCGTAAACGGTCGCACAGAGTGCGACTTTCTCGCCGCCACTCCTATTTCATGGTTGCACAGAGTGCACCCCTCCTGTTTCGCCACATTGCAACTGCGCTCTGATTTTGGTCAATCGCGAACAAAACTCCTGTCTTGTCAAAATAGTCCGTCTTGCATTCTTGTGTCCAAGCGAATGGGTCAACGTGGCATTGTTAGTGGCCAGCAACGCGTTGCGAAAATTTTCATTTTGCGTCAAAGCCGTGTAGGCCCTGTCAAGAAGTGTCTGGTATTCTTTAGATTCGCGTTTAATTGGCTGCCCACGCCAATACAATGTCTGGTCGCGCTGCCAATTCTTCTTGCTTCCTCTTGCCTTGGCAACTCTTCCTACCAGCTTGCATACCTCCACCTGCATATCGGGATTTGAAAATTTCAACGACTGAAGAAATCCTTCCATGGATGCGCATTGTACACCATCTATCTCAAACGGATGAGGATGGAAATTCGACAGATTTCCCGCAGGATATCCAGCTCCTGAACTAATATCCATAATTATCTTCCCTTATCAAATACATACGTCAATTGGCAATCATCCACATTGACTTGATTACATGACATATTAATCTTTTACAAACAATTAAATCTTTTCATAAATAGTATGCAATGATAGACAGGATTAATTAAGCTTTTTCCACCCTTTCTTTTTAGGAACACAAAAAATACTTGTGCTGGAGGTGTGACGAGTTCAAGATGTTCCACGACATTTACAAAGAAAAGTTCATTTTTCCTGTAGCGGAGGCGCCATTTTGTCTAAGAGTCTCACATATTCTTCATATTCTGCCGACGTAACATAATCGAATGCCCATTGCACGCCCACCGCACCTTTCGGACAATGAATCATCATGGGCTGCAATGCCCCATTCACTTTTCTGGCAACGGCAAAATCCTTTTCCTTGCCAATGATGGCATCGATGGCCGCCTTGAAAATACCTGAAGATTCATGGGGCAAATTCGGCATTTGCCGTACTGACCAGCCTTCCATTGACAAAAATACATCATCCACCATCATGCCCGCTTTTTCTCCGTTTTCACCAGGCATCAACTTGCTTATACGGAAAACAATTCGCCGGCCTTCGAGAAATGCACGGCATTTTTTCATGATTGTCTTGTAATCATCAACAGAATCATCTTTTAGCTGTTTGTCTTTGATGATGCCAAGTGCCTTTTCAAAATGTTCGTATGCCTCTTGGTATTTGCCGATTTCATAATAACTGTCAGCTAATTCCAAATATTCAAATCTTACATCATCCCAAGAAACATCACTGCGAGCCAAATCAGTCTTGAGCGCCAATTGATAATAGGAAATACTCTCCTGATACAAACCATTCCCCTTACATGCGTCAGCCATGATGAAATGCGCCATGGAAATACCTGATTGATCTCCAGGTTCATTCGCATTATATAAAGAAAGGTCGGCGCGATATGCCTCCCTCGCCTCTTCTATTTCACCAGAAGCAATATAGAATCTAACGCATTCATAGATCAATGAAGAACGCATATTACGCGATTTCTCCTTGGGATATGCCTCCAGATAACCGTCAAATAATTCCTTTACATTTTTGTATTCCTCCTGTTTTTGAGATTGTGACAGCTGACGATAGGAGGTATTAGTCTTGATGACATACTCCAGTTTTTTTTCATCGGTGACATCCTGCCTTGGCAGGGCAAGCGAAGCGCATTTCTTGAAATAAAAGATAGAATCACCAAAAACATTGCCTTCTTCATGAATACGCCCCAGAATATAATATCTGGACAGCACTTCTTTTCTGTCCTCTCCATGAAGAAGCTGTTCAATCGCCAACGATTTCTCCGCCGCCTCTTTTGCCACCCGGTAGTTTTTCAAGTTAAGCTGCACATCCGCAATATTGCCATAGCATGTCCCCGTGTCATCATGTTCCTCCCCCAAAATTTTCAACGCTGTATCCAATGCCCTTTCATGATATTCCAAGGACCGCCTGTCATCCCCCAGGCTGTGATAAAGAATACCCAGTTGGTTATATCCCAAAAACACTTTTTCATGCTCCTCCCCCAATTTGGCCTTCATGATTTCAAGCGCCTTCTCCGCCATTTCCGCCGCTTCGCGGTATTTTTTCATGTCTTTGAAACACAAGGATATATTCATATAATTCGTGGCGACCTCCAAATCCTCCTCCCCCTTGACAGCCAAGTTGATGTCCAGTGCTTTCTTTATGTATTTGATTTCTCCCTCCTTGTCACCGAGCTTCCCGATGACCAATGCCATGTTGTTATAATCCAAAGCAAGCGTTTCTTTCGGAAAATCCTTGAGATTCTCGCGAATCTCAATTCCCTTTCTGTAATACTCCAAAGACTTCTCGTAATCGCCTCGTGCCGAATACACCACCCCTAAATTCACATATACAGTAGATATTTCACTTAAATCCTTTTGTTCCAATGACAAATGAGTTTGCAACGCTTTCTGGTAGTACTTTTCCTCCTCATCATCATTGTGCAACTTGCCATGGCAGAAGGCCATGTTGTGGTATATCACGGCCAAATCCCTGTCTTTCCTGTTGCGCGACAAGCTTGCATTTATGTATTTTCCACCCCATTGCAACGCCTCCAGATACTCCCCGCCATTCATGCAGGCATTGAACAGATTATTGTAATTGACTATTGTCTCAACATGATTTTCACCATATAATCTTTCATTGATACTCAACGACTTGCGGAACCACTGCACTGCCTCGGACATCCGCTTTCTCCGCATCATGATGCTTCCAAGCTGATTATAGACAAGCGCTATTTCAGGAGTATCTGTCTTCTGCGCACGTATATAGTATTCTGAAATCTGCTTATACGTCTTTTCCGCTTCATCAAACCATTTCTGGCTGTTCTCTGGGTCTTCCGATGCTTTGCTAAAGTATGATTTAGCAATCTCAAATTCCTGATTTATCTTGTCTTGTTCATCTACATACGGCTTATCACCATTTACTGAATCTGCAGCATTTTCTATCATAGCCTTGTTTTGCATGAACAGACGCCTTTGTTCATGCCCAGGCGGAAGGTGTTTCTGGATAAAAGCCACAGCTATGGCAATATGCTTCAACGCCTCCTCTCGATTGCCCAATGCGGCATTGGCCAATGCAAGATTATTATGGATTGTCGCTAAACTTTCATTCATTTTATCCTTGCCAAGGATTTTTTCCCATATCGCAATTGCCTCATTATATTTCTGGATAGCCATGTCATTATCACTTTTTTTCCTGTATATTTCTCCCTGATTATTGTATATAATGGCAATTCTCGCCGTATTGTCGCCGGAAGAGCCCTTATACGCCTTCAACGCCCGGTTGTCGTAGTCTATCGCCTTTTCAAAGTCTCCGCTCAAATCAAAATAATAAGCCAGATTCATCAACGTCTCCCCCGTATCCGGATGTTTTTCACCACAGATGCGGCTGCGAAGCTCCAGGCTTCGATTAAGCAATTCCAATGCCTTGGAATAGTTCTTCAATTCCAATGATATAACACCCATATTGTTGCAGATGGTCGCTTCAAGCGCACTCCCGTCCGGATGAAGATTTTTTGTGATATTCAATGCCGTCTCCAAATGATCAATGGCTTTGATATTATTCTTCAAGTTCATGTATATATGACCAATATTATTATACACACTCGCCGTACTATCATTAGATTCGCCCCAAAGCTCTATTGTGACTTTCAGAGCCTTTTGATAATACTCAAGAGACTTATCATACTTCTCCAATTTCATATATAAATTGCCGAATTGATTGCACAGTGTCAAATAGGCATTTGTATTCAATTGCCCTGAATCAACCAAGGTATTCTCCACCTTTTGGAGCAAAGTCTCCAGTTTTTCCAGTTCATCCCTGCCCAAATAGACTTTGCCAAGCTGAAGCATGCTGTTGAGAGTATTGAAATCATTTTCGCCATATTCCTTTCTGGACATCTCCACCGCCTTGTTAGCAAATGCCTCCGCATCTTCATATTTTCCTGCACGCAAGGCGTTGTCCGACAAATTAATATATATAACAACATCCTCCCCGCCCCCCAACGCCTGTAAGTAATATTTTCCAGCCTGTTCAAAATCACCTGTAAATGAATAATAAATGCCAAGCAGGTTAATGGCGTTCTTCAATCGGGAAAAATTCCCTTCCTTTTCGTAGTATTGTACAGCATATTCCAAAAGCCCTTTGGCAGGAGGATAGACGGAATTCTTCACCAGAAGACCACCCACAACCTCGGAGATGGAAGCCCTCAGTACATCCGGAGTGATTCGCTCAATTTCGGAAATTTTGGTGACCAGCACATCCTTCACACGGCGGTTGCCGGCATTTTCTTCATTATTGCCTGAAAACATATCCTCCAGAAAGTCCAAGCTCTTCATGGCGATTTCCGCCTGCTCCTTCTCCTTCTTTTCAGATGCGATGGCACGATCTGCATTCTCCTTGGCCCGCGTCTCCCCCGCAATCGCCCTCTCCAAATTCTGTTCAGCCTGACGACGATTCCTCTCCGCCTCCAATCGATTCCGCTCCGCTATCTGCTTTTCATGGACGGCCCACATCGCCATGAGCGCAAAAACAACAGCCGCACAAACGCCAATGGCGGCATAAATCCGCGTCTGACGCAGTCTTTCACGATCGACGGACGCCTTGATTTTCTCGCGTTCAACCTTCAGCATATAGCTAAGCGATTGAACCACACCGTTCTCCCAACCGACCTTCTCACTTTCGCCGTCGTCGGGGATCATGGACGGAAGATTGCGAGACGTAATCTGTTCCAGTTGCAATTCTACTGGCAAACATTCATCCGCCCCCCCCGAACCGGGGCTACCCGACAGAATCACAGGAACCACTTTCGTATAATCGCCATCATGCGTCTTCAGGAAATGTTTAATTTCAGCATCCACCCATTTTGACTCGACGGAATTTGGCGAACACAGCACCAGCAGGTAGCGGGACTGCTCCAAGGCGACTTTGATATCAGAAGTGAAGCTCTCCTCCGTGTTCTTGAGATCGCGTCGGTCACGGAACACGGGGCGGAGGTATTTCTGTCCCTCCGGCAGATTCTCCTTGGCGACCAATTTGACTGGGACGCGGAAATGCTCCAGCTGCCGTTGCAGATACGCCGCCGCTCGACTGTCCCGCCGTGAATAGCTGATGAAAAGGTAGTATTTGTACATCAAAGAGTTGTATTATGTAAGGAGTGGTTTTGACAAGTGTTTTCTTTTGTCAATCTTTTTTTTCACACATCTCCAACACCCCTGCGCGGGGCTGTCCTTTCGGCATGACTGCCTCATGCGAGATCAGTTTCCCATTCTCAAGCCGCCAAAACTGCACCTTGACATCATCGCCAATCGCTGCTTTGTAGGTGTCAAAATCCAAACTTGGCTTTCCATCTACCATTGTCACGATATCACCTACTTTGTAAATGGCATGGGACGTTGCAGGAGGCTCAAATGCACATACAATCACGCCGCTAATAAAAGGCAGTTCAGCACGCTGGCGGATGAATGCCGCCATCGCGTCACAGATTGGCGCACTAAATGTCTCGTCCTGTTTTTTACGCAGCATATCCATGACTTTCAAGGCTTCATCCGGCATTTCTAACGACAAGAAACGCACCGCTTTTCCCCAAAGCACCCCAGGCTCGTCGGTTTCAAGAGGAGCAAATTTAGTCCGCGCCTTTTCAAGTATATCTTCAATACGCTTATTTTGCTCATCCAGAGAAATCCGAAGGGCGACCACTTGCCTTGTCTTCTCCAGCATCTCTTCAGCTTTCTCCGGAGTGGCTCCCATCTCTATCAAATGCCGCTTGTAAGCCTCCCCTTCCTGAATAGCGCCAGCATTCATATTGCCTACCAGCGTCAGTAAATCACCCTGTGACGCCTTCACACAGTTAAAGCAATATTCCAAATTTCCTTTGAGAATCTTCTCATTATGCTCCCATGGGCCGTTTAATGTCTTCAATTGCTCCCATTGTCTTACGATTGTCATGTATTCTTCCATCCCTTCGGGCGAAATATCCTTAAAAATCGCCATTTGAACATATGCATAATAATCTTTTTTAATATTTAAAAAATCTTTTTTAATTTGAATATATTTAAGCAAATCTGCCTTTGACATTGTAAAGTCATCTTCCATACAAGCTTTGAGTTTTATCGCATCTTCGTTTGCTTCATCATATATCATTTTCAGCAAATCATACCCAGCCTTGATATCGGCACGCTCAAATGGAGCATTCAGCATTTTATCCAGAAGCTCATCGGAAGGCTTGTGTTCAATATCCATATCTCCATAATCATGCATAAAAATATTGTACGCTTCAAGAAAATGCGAGCGGGAATTAGTGTTAAGGGCAATGCTCGTCGCATCCAGAAGTTCTTTTTCCATGCGGAACAATTGATTGACACAATTCCCCTGCTTCCCGAGAATAAACACTAGTTCGTCAAAATACTGCCTCTGCGCCTTCGTAAACGGATATGGAAACAACTTGTCTCTAAAGCAATACGTTGCCCCACCCATTCCCAACAGCACAAGGATGGACAGAATTACAAGGCACAAATGAAACCTCCTGCGATATGGCTTCGACTTAATCAGACGACGCAACTTGGCAAAGGTACTGTCAAAATGCTCGTCAGAGGAGCTAACGCCTTCATATTCGCACAAGTCCACAATATCGTCAGGGAGAGTCTTCTTATCAGGCCAATTGAAATCACGTAAAAAGATCGGTATGATGTTCTTCTGATGCTTCAAGGCGTATGCGACTTCCAGCCTGAACCAATCGTCTTCCGGATCCTCGCGCAACTCCAGTGCATTGCTGCTCAAAAGCACCAGCACATCTTTGCACTGCTCAATGCGTTCATAGAGTTGCGTATTGAATTTTCCGCTGCGGAGCGTCTCCAAGTCAAATGACACACGATAGCCCAAATTCGTCAAACGGTCGTAAATCAGCCTTGCCGTCTCGAATCCGCCATTGCGACGATAGGATATGAAGATATCATATATTTTGCCTTTTTGCTTCATTTGTCTATTTATTTGAACTATAGATAGTTGTAATGATACAAGAATTTTTCAGATCCACCTGTCTGCCATGCTTGAAACGCTATGCCTTTTGGAGCATATACACGCCAGTCGAACCATAACGCTTGGGCAATTCGCGAACACCTACGTAATCGCAGACAAACGCACGTTCGTTCTCCGTGGCTGCAAAAGCCGCAAAAGCACCACTGGTGAAAATCTGCCCTTCCTCTGTAATCGGTTCAATCCTCGCCGCCTTGGTCGCGGCCCGACCAAAGAAATTCAAACGCTCCTGAATATGGTCATACATGGATGTCATGGTGCCCACATGGAGCCCGATTCGCATGGAAAGGCACTCCTTCTTTGGCATATCCTCCCAATCTTCACTGCCACGCACCCATTTCTGGATGGCCAATGCGACTTTTCCCGCACAACTGACATTTTTAAATACAATATACAACGCGTCGCCCCATGTATTCTTGTACTCAATGTCCTCATCATATTCCTTAAGAATTTCTGGAATCTCCTTGATAAAATGCCGATTGAAGGCCAAACATGCCTTCTCGTTCAACTGGCTGAAATTCTTGACATCGGAAAACAATATGGCATGCAAGGCCCGTTTGGCACCAGGCATCCCATAAAGAATTTCCTCCTTGTTTTCCTTTCCAACTGCGTTGTAGAGTCCGCATAGTCCAAATGAAAGATTTTCAGCCTTCAACGTAGCCAACCCAAGCAAATACCTCTCATTGAACTCCCGTTGCATGACATCATTTCCCAGCAGCGAATCGCATTCCGTCGGAACGATACTGACGCATGAATGCTTCAGGACCGCCTGAAGACGCTCCAACCAAACTGGTTCATCGACATATTTCCGTTCCAATTCATCCTGTGGCTGTTGAAGGCATATCTGACAGTCAATGTTCTGTTCCAACAGCTTCTCTGCCATGATGATGGAGCCTTTCCCTGCAAGCGTCAGATAAGCCAGAACACAAGAGTCATTGAAAATTTCATCCTGCACATCTTTTGAAATCTCTTCTCCGTCTCCGCACAATGAATCGAAAAACACGCCTACTTTCGGCAACTGCGGGAAAAAACCAGGCAGTTCATCCAAATTTCCATCCAAGCAGTTCAATAGAAGCCGCAATTGTCTCAATGTACTTGAAAAATCACCGAACCGTTTGCCATGCAAGCAGATATTATATGCTTTCCTGTATTCTTCCTTGGCCTTCTGGCGCTCTCCAAGCACCAACAGACATTCGCCACGTGTAGCGGTCGCCCACAAATCGTTATGGTTTATGCCACGCGCTTTCAACGTTTCTGCGGCAACTTCCCAAGCCTTCTGCGTATCCCCTGCCAATAGAAAACAACTGGCGGCATTCACGCCATTGTAATATTCCCCTTGCTCTTTAAATGCCTGGTAATTGATTTCGGCGGATTTCCGATAATAATTCTTTTTATCTTCCGACGTTGTCGCCGCAATCGCCCTGTCCTTGAAGATTCTGGCACGAAAACCGTCGCATTCTGAATTGTGGAATTTCGCCAGTTCATCAGCTAAACTAACTGCCTTCCCCAACGAACCAGAACGCGCCAGCGCCATCCCCTGGACATGGTATTTGTATTCCTGACACTCGATTTTCTCCGCCTGATCATACGCCAGAAAATTTTCGCCGATGGCAAGCAACTGCTTGGCCAGCCAATAACGGTCGTCATCCGTCATGCTTGGATGCTTCTTCGACAGTTCCTGTAGTGTTCTTAACGACAGCTTTCCATTTGAATACCTGTCCTTTATACTGGCCAATTGGATTTCGTACCCAAGCTTCTGAATCAATTTCAACGTGTCAATCGATGTGTGCCGATCATACTCCTTCTCCGGCTCAGGCAATTCCGAATACGGGACAAGACACGGATGCAACTTTTTTTCATCGTCCCGCCACGGCCCATATTTCCATCCGTCCGTCATTCGCTTCTGCGCCCAGACCTCATGGACGTTTTCAGCCATCGTCTCAACAAGGGCAAGCAACTCTTCACTCAATTCAACATTGCTTGTATCAACAGGATGTGGATTGTATGCACTCATGGCTAAATAACCTTAACTATAACTTTTATATGTTTCTCTAGCTGCCCTGAACATTGACGGATCGCTCCGTCAACGCATGATAATATCAACGACACTTTTCCGATCCAATTATCCTATGCCACACTTATCTAGATAAATTTATTTATTTTTTTGATCTTTTCCACATTTTACACAAAAATCCACATGTCGTCCATGGATTTCCGCAAACAATCATAATGGACGAGTATAACAAGAACAACTACGCAACGTAAGCACAACTCACACCCCCAAAAGACGTTCCGCATTAAGATGTGTAATCTTTTCGTAGGCATCCCGTGAAATGCGTTTTTCGTCCAAGCCATTCTTCAGAAAGTCCCTGAGCCCGAAGAAGATGCTGCTGTTGCGGTTTTTCGGTTGGCATAAGTCCGTTCCATAGAATAGTCTGTCTTGAAATTCATCGATGAATTCGTATGCGTAGGATGGGTCGCGTGCCAGTGAATTGAGTCCGCTTCCAGCCGAAAAATCACCCAGCAGATTGTCGTATTTGCGCATCATTTCGGCGATCCGGCCCGGCCGCTCCACGGGGCCTTTCGGATAACCGCCCCAATTGGATGCGTTTACATCCGAACTTATATGGGACCAGAAAGCCTGCGAATGGCCTAAGATTTTAAGATTCGGGAATTTCTGCAGAACAATCTCCAGCTGCGGCAGCCCCAATTGATCAACGAGACCATACATTCCACCTTCCTGTGTCGCGATATGGATGGTCACGGGAAGTTCGTTCTTTTCCGCCGCCTTGAACAGATTCAAACAGCGCGGATCCGTAAACTGCATATTGATGGTGAGTTCACCTATCCCCTTGCAGCCCTTTGCCTTGTAATGTTCAATGATGAATGAAAGGTCTGCTGTCGGAGAATTGAACATCATGCGCGGATCCAGATTCAAAAACGGAATGAAATGGCCGCCGCTCTCCCGTGCAATGTCCAAAACCTCATCGACAGTCTGAGTCACAGATGTATTTTCCGGCCCGATGACAGGCAGCAGCACGCCGCGGTCGATGCCAATCTCCTTGTGCATATTCAGCAGAAGTTCCGGCCAGACGAACGGCTCGTCGCCGCGACGATACGGCAAATCTTTGTTCTTCAAACAATGTCCATGAATATCAATCAACATGTTGTCTCCTTTTTGTTCAATCATTATTGACTGCTCTGATTGGATAAATATACATGATTTTGCCCATATTCAAGAAAGCTCATAGAGAATGATGAAAATTGGAAGTGAACAAAAATCATGCTATTGTAATTTAGAAAGAATTGTCAATATGCACAGCCTCCACCATTGCCAATGGCATGAAATGCGAAGGCTCTTGGACATTCTTATCTTTCATCTATAAAATACTGCAAACATTCCCAATATCCCGCAACTCAACATGAAAACTTTTCTTGTCCTCAATGGCCCGAACCTCAATATGTTAGGCATACGCGAACCAACCATTTACGGGAAACAAGACTATCCCGCCTTGGTCGCCTTCATCAAACAGTCGGCAGAAAAACTCGGTGTCGCCGTTGAAATCCGCCAATCCAACCACGAAGGCGTACTCGTAGATTGGATCCAGGAGGCTCTCGGCAAGTTCGATGGCATCGTCATCAATCCCGCCGCATACACCCACACGTCCGTTGCAATTCTCGACGCGCTCAAAGCCGTCGCCCTCCCCGCCGTCGAAGTCCATCTCAGCGATGTCATGGCACGCGAGCCGTTCCGCCATGTCTCCTATGCAGGCATGGCTTGTCAGAAGACTTTCGCGGGATATGGATTCGATGGTTATCGTCTTGCCTTGGAGTTTCTTACAACCCTATAAGCCATTTCAGGCATTTCAGCAAGCCGCCATCGTTCTGCATTCCTTCTCGGATGCGGTTCGCCATCATCGAAACACTCAACGTACGTCCAAGCGGATCTGGAAATATCGCCTTGTAAATAACTTGTGCCAACCATTGCGGCACATCGAAGCCATAATCATGCTTCCTTGGACTTGTCCTGCCTTGAATGATGCACTGGCACGCCTCCTTGTCATCTTCCATCGGAAATGCGGCATGAAGATATGTCAATTCAAATAGCACAGTCCCAAGGGCATAGACATCTGAACGCTCATCATACGTCTTACGTCGGATGATTTCTGGAGCTAAATATCGCAATGTCCCCATGGTCTCCTTCGGAGTCTGCAACGCCACTCCCCTTTCATGCTTTTCCGCAATTCCCCAATCCATGACGTAAATCTCATCGTTCACCCCCAGCATGATGTTCGCAGGCTTCAAATCGCGGTGCAAGACTCCCTTGCTGTGTGCGTATGATACGATATCACAAACTCTTAAAAATATTTCCAATCGTTCTCGGAGTTGCTTGTCCTCCCTGCGCACCATTTCACGCCTCTTCAACCCCTTGTATTCTTCATGTGTCTGAACCAGCAGGTCGTTCAATGTACGACCCAATATCAATTTCATGACCAAATGATACCGCCCCCGATGGTCGGTGAAAAAGTCATAGACTGGCACGATTCCAGAATGACGCAATTGGACCATGAGTCGCGCCTCTTGCAGAAATGCCTCACGCACATTCTTTTCCGACACTCGGTCGTCATGCAGGGACTTGATGGCCACCGTTCGTTTGTTTCGCAGGTCTTTCGCGACCCAGATGTCAGCATAACCGCCGCGTCCAATGACGCCGCGAAATTCGTAATTGCCATCAACTTCCCGAACTCTGGTCAAATCAATCAGACTGCCATCATCCAGTTCTTCTTCACGGTCTTTTTCCATTGCATCTTCCGATTGACTCACCGCTGCACCTTCAACAATCCATCTTCTGTTTCCACAAGTTTCAGGAAATGCGCACGTTCCAACGGTCCTTTATTCGGACCATGCAACGACATCCGCAAGTGACCGTCAAAGTCTTTGAATACCATGCAATGACCGCCGTTTTCATAAACTGGTTCTTTATGTTGGAACCATTCACCATCAATTTTGCCATTTTTACTTTCCGCCAGCCCGACCGTATAATCGCCAGGCCCGAAGCTGGACCACAGCATTAGCAGACGACCGTTTGTACTTCTGTACAGAAACGGCCCGTCCGTCACATAGACAGGAAACGAACCGTCCGCGCTAATTTCTTTTTTCGGAGCCCACGGCGCATCGGACGCGGAGAATAAATAGATTGGGCTGCCTGCCGCCGCGCTCAAATCGTCCGTCAGCGGCAACGCACACATCCCGCCATTGCGTACCTGGCACCATTCGTGGCAGAACACAATGTACGGCTTGCCATCGTCCGACACAAATAGCGTACCATCAAGGCACTCCCAATGGGCGGGCGTTGCCGCCGTCTTCGACGTCGGAACAAATGGCCCGGTCGGCTTGTCTGCAACGAAAATATGCGTTCCACGGTACTTTTTCGGAGCCTTCAACGTCATGAACAAATAATATTTCCCTTTGTATTCATGCACTTCCGGCGCCCAGTAGGCGTTGCAATCCTTGTACTCCGCTGGTGGATCGAACACAGTGACGGGATTGCTCCAATGCTCCAAGTCCTTGCTCATGTATGCCTTGCAACCATAGCCGCCTTCCGCCTTGCCAGACGCATACATATAGTATGTCTTCTCTTTCGCATCTGGCAGTACAAATGGGTCACGGATATGCAAATCCTTCACATGTATCGAATAATCAACCATCTTGTTTTCTCCTGAAGCAATTGAAGCTACAACAACAAACATCATCCAATATAATGACATTCTCCAGAAATTTACATTTTTTACCATGCTTTTTCCGCTCATTTTTATTTCTTTTTTCAGACTTCCATGCTAAAATATATCTATCATCTGTTCTTTCAACCCATATTCAAAGACATTTTAACACAAAAAAGGCATTCATCATGTTAGAAAACTTCATGATCGTCGGCCATCGCGGCTTCCGTTCGCAGTATCCAGAAAACACCATCCCATCCTTCATCGCCGCAATGGACTACGGACTCGACTCCCTCGAATTCGACGTCCATCCCACGAAGGATCGCAAACTTGTCGTCACTCACGACCACACCGTCGAACGCTGCTCCAACGGAAAAGGCTATGTCCATGACTTTCTTTTCGATGACATCCGTAAGCTGGATTTCGGCGGCTGGAAAGACCCGAAATTCGCAGGTACGCAGATTCCCACGTTCGAGGAGACATTGGACGCCATTTTCTCTAAAGACCCGAATTACTATATTCTTATCGAACTGAAAGAAGACGATGACGACTGCACGCGCCAAGTCTATGAAATCTGCAAAAAACAGAATATTTTCTCCCACAGCCTGATTCTTTCCTTCCATCCACGCCAACTGCAACTACTTAAGGAATGGGATCCATCCATTTTCATCCAATGCTTCCCGCCACGCTATCTGAAATGCCCTGTTGACGAAAAGCTCTATGGAACCGTCTTCAACAAAATCTGCCTCTGGACAAAGGAAGCCACCAACGAAGAGATTGAAGCCTACCACAAGAAGAACGTCGTCGTCGATATCTGCGCCGTTGACAACGAAGACGAACTCAACAAAGCCCTCACACTCAATTGCGATTCCATCACAACTAACAGCCCCGACGTGATCTACCCCATCCTCCGCAAGCTTAAGCTTCGGTAAAAAAGCATGGCGGGGCACGATATATGCTCCGCCATGGCTAACAGCTTAGGGCTGAAAGCTTAAACTGAACCATTCATTTTAGGGGGCCATATTCGTCTTTTTAAGTAAAAAAAACACAGATTAAGGTCTCCCTATATAGGTTGTCCTGATTATTATGCTTAAACAAGCATGAAATCGGTCACCCTAAAATGAACGTTACGGCTTAAAGCAAATAAATGCAAGCGCATCGTCGATTCATTTTGGACCACGATGCGCTTTTTGCTGTTTCACATAATTCGTAGCATACGGGAAGAATGGAAACGACACATGCCCTCCTTTCAACGGCTTACCGCAATGCGGACAGTAAATGATTTCATTGTTCGCATTCTCCTTCTTGCGCAGATGCTCAATGAAACCAGAGCTGATGATGCCAGTCGGAATGGCGACCATGCCAATGCCCAACAGGGCAATGATGGCTCCAATGACACGCCCCATCACCGTCACTGGATAAATATCGCCGTATCCAACTGTCGTCAACGTGGCAACCGCCCACCACAAGCCGGAAAAGGCGTTTTTAAACGCCTCCGGCTGTGCGTCGTGCTCCGCGTAGTAAATCATCAATGATGCAACAATGAGCAGCAGAAAAACCACAAGAAACGACGCGATGATCTCCTTCGACTTGCTTACAAATATATCGGCAATCGATGCAAGCGCATCGGAGTAACGAGTCAATTTACATACACGCAAGATTCTGGTAAGACGTAATAAGCGTAACCCCAGCAGGTCAATTGGGAAAAGCATGGGCAGATAGAACGGGAGAATCGCAAGAAGATCAATGACAGCCATTCCCATTGTTAGATATTTGAACAACGCCTTCAGCCGTGTATCTTCTGGAAACAAAAGATCGGATGTCCAGACGCGAAGCAGATATTCAATCGTGAAAACAATGATGCTGAGGCGTTCTATCTTCCTCAGATGACGTGTCATCGACTCAGATAAATCAAACGTTATGGCAAAGATACTGAAAATGCTGATGGCAATGAGGAACATGATGATGCAGTCGAAAATTCGACTGGCCAACTTGCCGTCCTCCGCCGGCTGAATGACTTCAAAAACCTTCTCTTTTATTTTTCGATACATAGACAGCCTTTCCGCCCTTCAGACGGCGCTTATGGTATTAGTTATTAGTCATTAATCATTAATCTTTAGTAATTTGTCATTAGTCATTAATCATTAGTCATTAGTCATTAATCATTAATCATTAGTCATTAGTCATTAGTCATTCACTTTAGATTCGTCATGATCACGTCTTTCACATAATCCTGACCGGATTCGTAGGTCACGGGGCCGCAGTCCGGATAGTGGTTGATGACATTGGAAATGATGGAATTAGCCAACGAGCCCGCAATTAAAATGCAGGTCTTTGAATTGGCATGGACATTTGTGATGATGAAATCGCTCGTCTCGCCCAACGGCGTCACGCCGCCCCAATTCGGATTGTGGTCGCCAATGCGAATCGTCGCATGCGATTCGAAGCCTTTCGGCGAATTGTCGATTAATCCATCGAGAATGATATGATTGATCTTGTTACCACCTGTATTCAAGAAACGTATGACTTGACAACGGCCAGCCGAATAGCCTGTTACGTTGCGAATCTGGATGTTCGTGATGTCGCCGTCATCCGTCGGCGTCATGCCGCTGACCATTGTATGGCCATACAAGCCACTCTTTCGTGTACTTTTGCCGATAGCCGTCAACGCAATCAAATCATCACCCGTATATCCCGTAATCGCCTCAATGACAATATTATGGCAACCTTGCCGCAAGTCGATGCCGTCTTGGTTCAATATGGTCACCGTCTTGCCGTCAATGACCTTTTTCGACGTCGATTTAAAATTCAGATGAGATAGCAGGCCATTCTTGCAATGTTCGAACGACATCGCCCAACAGTGCGAATCGACGATGGAGACACCCTGAACGGAAAATCCATCAACATACGCCATGAGCACGCCGATATTCCGCCAGTCTCCCGTCTGCGTCTCGCCTTCCTTTCCTGCATCCGTACCATAAGTGCGGACACCAAGCTGCTTTCCGCTATCGCCTGTCGCCCGCGGATTGTCCGCTCCCATGAGCACTGCGTTGCCGATACCGACAACATGGATGTTATTGATTATACGAATATCCTCAATGCCATAACCGCAATTCGCTGAACGAATGAAATTGTCGCGGCAGCGGTCCGACAGCTTGATGGTGCAATTTTCGATGATGAGCGTCGTATCCGCGTCCAGCAGAATCGCTTCGTCAATCAGCCAGAAGGCACGTCCATCCGCGTCTTCACGCCTTGGGATGCGCAACGAGCCGCCGCCTTGCTTTTTCAAAACCGCCAACGCCCGCGCAATGCGTTCGGAATCCGTTCCTTTGAAATCATTCGGTGTAATGCTCATCAACTGGCTCCCTATCAACATGAAACACATTAGCAAGATGTTTCTGGCCATGATATAGTACTATCTTCAATTTCGTTTAATTTATGTCCAATGAAACATGATGACTCAAACGGAGAAACGTACAAAACAACAGTCGCCATCCTGCATGACATAGTCCTTGCCTTCAATGCGCAACTTGCCCGCCTCTTTTGCTCCGTTCCAACTGCCATATTGCATAAGATCATCGTAAGAAACGACTTCCATACGTATGAAGCCACGTTGCATATCCGTATGGATCTTACCGGCAGCCTGCGGAGCGGTCGCGCCTTTCGTCACCGTCCATGCGCGGGTTTCATCGGGCCCCGTCGTGAAGAACGTCAGATAGTTGAGCATCCTGTAGCCTGTGTGGATGACACGCTCCAATCCGCTTTCCTCCACCCCCAAATCCTCCAAAAAGATTTTCGCCTCGTCGGGTTCAAGCTCCTGCAATTCCTCTTCAAGTTTCGCACAGACGGGAATGACCTCCATCCCATGCTTAGCCGCCTCAGCGATGAGTTGCTTTGATAAGTCATCTTTTCCGAACGACTTAAAATGTGCCTCGTCAGTATTGGCGCAGACAAAGGCGGGAATTAATGTCAGTAGCTGCAACCCCTGTGCAAGCTTGGAAATCGTCGCATCCGTTTTGTCATACGTCGGAATGACACCTTGCTCCAGACTTTCAACGAATGCCTGCGCAAGCTCCATCTCCTGCTTCGCCTCCGGATCGCCGCCACACCGTGTCATCTTTTTCGTCTTGTCAATTCTCTTCTGCAAAACTTCCAAATCCGCTAGCATCAGCTCCGTCAGAATCAAATCCAAATCACGGGCGGGATTGACGGTGTCCTTCACATGGACAATGTCTGAATCGTCAAAAAGACGGACGACATGCGCAACCGCATCAACGGTACGGATATGCCCTAGAAACTGATTTCCAAGACCTTCGCCTTTGCTCGCTCCTTCAACAAGCCCCGCTATGTCAATGAATTTCATCGTGGCAGGCACCGTCTTCGCGGAATGTTCAAGTTCGACAAGCTTGTTGACACGCGGATCTGGAACGGGCACGATGCCTGTGTTCGGCTCAATGGTGCAGAACGGAAAATTGGCAGCGGCCGCGCCACCGTGGCAGAGAGCGTTGAAAAGAGTGGATTTGCCCACGTTCGGCAATCCGACAAAACCACATGCAAAACCCATGGCTGACTCCTTGATGTCTTTTCTGTTTCAGCAGTTTATTTGATTTTACGGCAATATGATAATATAATACAGATTCGACCATCCGCAGACGATGGAGACGGAAATAAAACGGCGTCCAAATGCGACGAATATCCAAGCTATTAAAAAACAAGGAGTTGCAAAATGGCAGATGAAGTCAAGAAAAGTGTTGGTTACAGCGACACTCCAATCATCCCAGGAACCTGCTGGCATGTCCATGACGGTGACCGTCCGCAGCCGCGCGTCGTGGCCCCTGGCAGTTTCAGTACACAGGAAACCCCTGGCATCCCACCATCAGATGCCATCATCCTGTTCGACGGCAAGTGCTTGTGCAACTGGCTGGGCAAAGACAACAAGGAACCGCAGTGGAAGGTTGAAAATGGCTATATGGAAGTCGTGCCAGGCACAGGCAACATCCACACGCGCACGGAATTCGGCGACTGCCAACTGCATCTGGAATTCGCATCGCCTATTGAAGTGAAAGGCGAAGGCCAGGGCCGTGGTAATTCAGGCGTGTTCTTCATGCGTAAATTCGAAATACAAGTCCTTGACTGCTATGAAAATCCAACATATCCCGATGGTACGGTCGGCGGTATCTATGGGCAATTCCCGCCGCTTGCGAATGCCATTCGCAAACCAGGCGAATGGAATATGTACGATTTCGTCTTTATCGCGCCACGCTTCGCCGGCCACCAATTAATCACGCCCGCCTACATCACGGTCTTTCTGAATGGCGTCCTCTTGCATCACATGAAATCCATCCAAGGGCCGACACAGCACCGCCGCCTCGCGGAATACACACTGATGAATAGCGTTGGCGCATTGGAACTGCAGGATCACGGCGATCTCGTTCGTTTCCGCAACATCTGGTACCGCCCGCTTAACAACTATGACCAAGCCTGACCGCCACGTTTACGAAATGAACTGAAAGCTAGGAGGTGCCATCGGCATCCCGCCGTTGACCGGGGGGTGCCATCGGCGTCCCGCCGTTGACCGGGGGGGTGCCATCGGCGTCCCGCCGTTGGCTAAAGACTGAAAAACGAAAGGCATAATCTTTAACAAGTCATATACCACCGCCTAAAGGCGGTGGCTTGATTGGCCCGCTCAAAGCGGATATTGGTTGTTACTTAGTTATTGGGTGCGCCTGAAGGCGCGGCCCGTCCGACTTCAGAACCCCAGCCCGAGCTGGCGGTCCTCCTGAA
>JAGCSE010000041.1 GCA_017964325.1 Victivallales bacterium
GTTGTCATCGTCGTCATCATCATCACCGATGTGACGATTCTTTTCTTCAACTTCCTCGGCGGATTTCTTGGGCGACATCTCATTGAACATGACTGGGTAGATGCCTGTGATGACATGTTCGAAAAGGATGGCGCTGTGTGCGATGTGGAAGGCGATAAAGTCGATGTAGTCGTCATTTTGCGCTTCGAGATCATTGCCTGAGAGGGACATGTAGAAACGGGGCTCACCTGTGTCGCAGTCCAGTTCGAAGGCGCCAAATGTGAGGTTGTGGTTGATGCGGGCGATGTATTCGGTGACGGCCCTGAGGTTCTTCTTGACCAGTATATTGGATGTGACGAAGAACAACAGGTTTCTTTCCGTGACGCGTACCGTGGAGGTGATGGACGAGAAGAATGAATTCACTCTTGAGTGCATCGAGAAGTCGTTCATATCTTCGTCATACTTGTATTTCCATCCCCTATTCTCGAAAGTTTCTCTGACATATTTGATCATTAAGTCTTGAATAAGCATAATGTTTCTCCTTTCCCGCTTTCCGTTTAGCCGTACAGAAGTGCTTGATATCGAACGCTTCATTGCAGCCCAGTATTCAAAATCAGAGGTAAAACGAAGACCGGCCGTCCTTGCGGCGCAAGCGAGAGCCGGCGACTTGTGCGAACGATTGTGAATGGTCCGCCATGTCCGTGCTTCGTTCTCCCCCCCTCTTTATCGTTATGAATCAAATGCCGTTGTCATTCGGCGGAAATGCCAATGTCGTCATGACTGTCGTCATCGTCTTCTTCAGAGCCGATGTTGTCAATTTTTTTCATCGTTTTCTCGGCGGCTTCTTTAGGAGTTTCCGCTTTGAACATGACCAACAGCATACCATTTGAAATATAATCAAAGAGAATACTGCTAAGTGCAAGATGAGACGTAATATATTCATCAAGATTATCGGCGTTTGCCTCGATGTCATTGGCAGAGATAAAATGGAAATAATGATGATAGCCTGAATCGCAATCAAGTTTAAACGAGCCAAAATTGTTTAAGGAATAGTTGACACGTGCGATGAATTCCGTCGCCGCTTTGATGTTCTTCTTGACTTCTACATCAGACGAAACGAGAATGCAGATTCCTTTCTTCGCAACGTAAATGTTTAAAAGCATGGTATAATAAGAGGAATCATATTTTATCTGTTTTGAGAAAAGCTTTTCTTCTCCATCGTATTCGAAAATAAGTTTCTTGTTTTCAAAAACTTTCATGAGAGATTCGGTCATCTGTGCTTCTGTAAACATTTTCGTGGCCTCCTATTCCGCTTTCCGCCATCGGGCTGTCGGAGACTGTGTTCGAGTACGGCATTTCCGCAGCAAACAAGTCTTTCAGCCGCTGTATATGCACGATAAACCAGAGGAAAAAGAAGAGCATTTGCCTGTCTTTTTCGGTGAGAAAACAAGAGAAGACTACATTTGACGGTCGATCTTTTTGTGCCCCGTCTAGTTTGCGGCTTCCATTCCCCCTGTGGTCGTTGTCAATTAAAATAGTATTTTCAACATGATTTTATTCTCCTTTCCTCTTTTAAGAGAATTGTCTCCCTTTCCTGACGATAGAGGAAATCTATCGACATTATTACTACTTTAAATCATGTTTTGGGGAATTTCAAGTCCTGATTTGAAAATTTCTTGAAAAATCGTATTTTTTTGAATTATTCAGGCTGACTCTATGTTTATGCCTTGAATTCCATCCACAAATCCAATAGAGCCAATGCCAATGCCGCTTCCACGACTGGTACCGCACGCGGAGCAATGCATGGGTCATGACGGCCAGGCACGCTTAGTTTTGCATTTTCATGCGTCTGCATATCTACCGTATCCTGCTCCCTCGCAATGGATGGCGTCGGCTTCATCGCGACTTTCACGACGATCGGCATTCCGCTCGTTATGCCACCCAAAATGCCGCCGTGATGGTTGCTTGTCGTGACAATCCGTCCATCTTTCATCATAAACGGATCGTTATGCTCCGAACCATGCAGTTCGGCGGCTCCCATTCCATAACCGAACTCAATGCCACGCACGGCTGGAATCCCGAACATCAGCGATGCAATCCTGTTCTCGACGCCGCCGAACATCGGATCGCCCCAGCCTGCTGGAACACCGATTGCCGCCGCTTCAATCCGTCCACCAACAGAATCACCATTTGTTCGTGCCGCTTCGATTTCCTCCAGCATCCGTTGTCCAACGGCTTCGTCCATAACAGGAAACGCTTTTTTCCCAGCCTGCAACAGTTCTTCCGCCGTCAACTCGACTTGGTTATATACGCAATCCCAAACACTTCCAATGCTTAACAGATGCGCTCCCACCAAGATTCCGTGCCGTGCCAAAATCTGTTTTGCGATGCCGCCCGCAATGCACAACGGAGCCGTCAGACGCCCCGAAAAATGGCCACCGCCCCGTGTGTCCTGCGCCCCGCCATAACGCATTTCCGCCGTGTAGTCAGCATGACCGGGCCGCGGCAGCCAACGCATCGCTGAATAATCCTTGCTTCGCGTGTCTGAATTGCGAATCAGCGCAGCCAGCGGCGCGCCAGTCGTGTAGCCGTCCAGCATACCCGACAGGATTTCTGGGGCATCCGCCTCTTTACGTGCTGTCGCGTATATCCCCTGTCCAGGAGCCCGCCGCGCCATAAATGTCTGCAATTCATCCAAATCTATCGCTTCACCAGACGGCATTCCATCCATGACAATTCCAATGCTGTTGCCGTGCGATTCGCCGAATATTTGAATGTGAATGTAATTTCCCCAAGTCGATGACATGTTATTTCTCCAATTTCCTATAGTCTTCCATGAAAGTCGGATACGACTTGTCGATGGCTTTGAATCCATCAAATTGGACGGATTCTTCGGAAATGCAGGACGCCAACACGGCCGCCATGACAAGCCGATGGTCGTTCGCGATTTCGCATTCACCGCCTTTCAGACGGCCTGTTCCCTGTACAGCCAGCCAGTCTGGCCCATCTTCGACCTTGCCCCCCAACGCCTTAAGCAATGCAGCAACCGTCGCCAAACGGTCGCTTTCTTTTAGTCGCAAGCGTCCTGCGTTGACAAAACGCGTCTCGCCGTCGGCAACTGCTGCCACAATGGACAGTACGGGCAACAGGTCGGGAATGTCACGCATATCAAGTTCGATGCCCTTTAGTGTTCCACGCGAGACAGTTATGGCATTGTCTTCAATCGTTACGATAGCTCCGAACTGTCGCAGGATATCCACAATCGCGCGATCGCCTTGTGCACTATCCATGTCCAGGCCTGTCATCGTCACAGGCCCGCTCAAAGCACCAGCCGCCAACCACATTGCCGCATTGGACCAGTCGCCGCCAACCATTATTTCCCTTGGGGAACGAAACTTTTGGCCTCCTTTCACAAGTCCCTCAGCCTGAACATCAAACAACGACAATGTTTTTTTTGTCATATCGACATATCCTGTTGATTCCAGGGGAGTTGTCAAACGAATTTTACTGTCACCGTTCAGCAGAGGCAATGTGAACATAAGTCCGGTGACATATTGTGAACTGACATTTCCAGGAAGCTCGTATGTTCCTGCCGTCAATTCACCTGTGACTTCAAATGGCAGCTTGTCGCCATCAATCGCGGCTCCATGGTTACGTAAAACGCGTAGCAAATCGGACATTGGACGTTCGGGAAGCCGTCCGCCGCCTGTCACATGGACGCGTTTTCCGCCATGCACAAGTGCAGAAATGACAGGTAAAAGGAATCGTAGTGTTGAACCGCTTTCCCCGCAATCCACTACGGCTTCCGATGGCACGTCATGAATCGGAGTCATTAGAACGCCATCAGCTGTCCTTTCAAATTTCGCGCCCAACGCACACAAGGCGTTCAATGTCGCCAAAATGTCATTGGACATTTTCGACAGATTTCGCACTAGCGTCGGCTTGTCCGCCAACGCCGCCGCAATCAACGCACGATGTGCCTCCGCCTTTGCGGGAATCGCCGCCACGTTGCCAGATATCGACTTCGGTTCAAAAATCATCATGTTTTTGAAAATATTGAATGGTTCAACTTGAAAACTGACTGATACATTATATCATATTTAAGATAAAAAACAAACAATGGTAACAATTATTTATACGGCATTCCCTGCCGCACTTTTCAAAAAAGGACATCTCATGAAAGCCGAATGGAACGTTTTTCCGCATCTCTGCCACACGCCGAATGGCGACATCAGCATCCGCGTCTATTGCTATCTGCCCAAAGGCCAGACCAATGAACTGCCTATCTTATTCTATGTCCATGGTTTAGGCGGTGGAAACAAAGACAAAGGCAATGGCGCGGAATGGCTTGGAACATTCGCCGAAGAACATCACCATGTCGTTGTCGCTCCCGCGTTTCCGCGGGATGAATTCCCCAGCGAGTTCTACCAGCTCGGCACCATTTCCGCTTCCATGGATTCGTATGTTCCTGTCCCAGAAGAATTTTGGGTTTACAACAACATCGAGCAACTCTTCGACCGCGTCAAGGGGATGCTCGCTTCCAAATGCGAGACATACAAGATTTTTGGTCATTCAGCCGGCGGGCAGTTCGTCCATCGCTTCCTCAACGCCATGCCAGACGCACGCGTCAGCCGTGCCGTCGCCGCCAATCCAGGCTCGTGGACGTTCCCAGTCGCTGATGGCAAAATCGACGATACAGGAGCCGTTTACGGCTGGCCAGCCACTGTGAAAGACACACCGCTTGCGGATGAGAAACACCTTAAGTCCTTCTTCGCACGCAAGATGCTGGTCGAACTCGGAGAAGCGGACATCAAAAGCCTAAAAGAAACATACGCTGCTGGTACGGGCGGGACAAGCTTCATGAATCTGCCCGGAATGTGTGCGCAGGGCGACTGCCGCTTCGACCGCGGCATGACCTATTGGAAACGTGCACACGAATACGCCGCCGCCAACGGCTATGAATGCAACTGGGAGCTCCTCCGCGTTCCAGAAGTCGCCCATGAAGGCAAGAAGATGTTTGCCGCTTGTATCGACTGGCTGCTTGCTGACTAAATAAACGCTTGTTCTGCAAAGACTAAAAGGCCAAAACTTAAAAACAAAATGATTCGTTAGGCAGAGAGGCAAGAACTTTTTTGACAGCATGGCTGTTTGTACAAAAAATATGGAAAAAGGGCTGTTGCAAGTTTTTTGAGTTGTTGCAACAGCCCCTTGAGAAATTCTAGGCTAAAGACGCCAGAATCATCGCCTTGATCGTGTGCATCCGATTCTCCGCTTCATCGAAAACTTTGGAGAAATCGGACTCGAACACATCGTCCGTAACTTCCATCGCACCAGTGTCCTTGCTGACTTCTGTCTTGTTATCATGGAACGCCGGAAGGCAGTGCAGGAAAATAACTTGCTTCTTTTCAAGATTACCCGTCGCCTTCACAAGGTCCATGTTGACCTGATACGGTTTCAGCAGTTTCATGCGTTGCTGGAACATCGCCTCTTCGCCCATGGAGACCCATACATCCGTATAGATGACGTTCACGCCTGCAATTCCCTTCATTGGATCGTGTTCGACCGTCACCGTGCTGCCGTTCCGCGCCGCCGCTTCCTTTGCCGCCGCCAATACGCCTGCTTCTGGTGAAAGTTCCGCTGGGCAGATATCGACCATATCGACACCAGCCTTTGCGCAACCGACCATCAATGAATTACATACGTTATTGCGACCGTCTCCGACAAATGCGACCTTCAGCCCCTTCAAATGGCCGAAATATTCTTTCATCGTCTGCAAATCCGCGAGAATCTGCGTTGGATGCCATTCATCTGTCAAGCCATTCCAGACGGGTACGCCCGAATATTTCGCCAATCCTTCAACGGTCTCCTGCTTGAAGCCGCGGAAGAGGATGCCGTCGAAAAAACGCCCCAGCACGCGAGCCGAATCTGCAACGGATTCCTTCTTGCCGAAATGGCTGTCGCTCTGGCCGAGATATTCAGCGTTTGCGCCTTCGTCCCGTACGGCGCACAACGTCGCGCAGCGTGTCCGCGTCGATGACTTCTGGAAGATTAAACAGATGTTGCGGCCGCGCAGGAACGGATTGACCAGATGGCCGTTCGTCTTCTTCCGTTCTTTCAGATCTATCGCCAGATCAACAAGATCAAGCATCTGCTTGTCCGAAAGGTCAAGCAACCGTAGCAGGCTTTTGCCCGTCATGCCGATGTTACGGATTTTTTCCAGCAGTTCTGTCATAATATGTTTTCCTTTTTAGGCAAGATGTTGTTATGGAACAATTTCCGTTCCGATTCCGTGATCCGTGAAGATTTCCAGAAGCAGCGAATGTCGCAGTCGTCCATCCACTAAATGGACTTTGCCGACACCTGCCCGAATCGCCTCCGCAGCAGAATTCAATTTCGGAATCATGCCACCCGAAATGACGCCTTCTTCCGCAAGATGCGGAATGTCACCGACTTTAATCGTTGCCACGAGGCTTGATTCATCTTTTGGATTGCGAAGCACGCCTGGCACGTCGCTTAAAAACACAAGTTTGCGGACTTTCAACTGCGCCGCGATGACACATGCCGCCATGTCCGCGTTCACGTTATAAACCCGCCCGTCCATGTCGCAAGCCAACGGTGCGATCACGGGGATACGACCGCGTTCCAGCAACCATTTAATCTGCAGGGCATCGACATTTACAACTTTCCCTACGTGGCCGATATCCAGCTCCTCGCCTGTTTCTTTGTCTTTCGTCGTGATGCGTTGTCCGCGTAGTACATTCTTGCCTGACACGGGGGAGGGTTCCGCGCCAAATTCCTCTAGAATACGCACAAGGTCCGCATTGACAACATTATGCAACACATCATCGACGACGCGTATCGTCCTGTCGCACGTATAGCGTAATCCGTTTACGAATTTCGTCGGAATCGCCTGTCGTTCCAATTCCGCGCTGATGGCCTTGCCGCCGCCATGCACGACGATTGGCTTCATGCCCGCGCTTGCCATGAAGACGATATCTTTCAGCACACTACGCGTCACTTCAGGCACTTCCATCGCCGAACCGCCGAATTTCACGAGAACGACCGCGTTGTGGAACGCTTGGATGTACGGTAGCGCTTCTATCAGAACGTCCGCTTTTTCTATCAGTTTTTGCATCATCAATGTCACCTTTTGTTCATTGGTAGGGTTATACATTATAATATATAGGTATAAAACGCTTCATTCAATGTTTTTTATGTCAATTCATGAAAACTATCTCCTCTGTACGCTTGCAAATTAACCGCATTGAAGTATTTTACATACGAACAATCAACGCAAACGCAAATTGCCTGTGCTTAGAAAGCGGAAATGCACGGGCGAAAATCAGAAAGGAGTGGGACTATGTTGGAAGGAAAGGAACAGGGTGGAGTGCTTTACATTGCCGAAGAAGGATCAATCGCCATGATGAAAGTCCAAGGGGACGGCGTCAGAAATCTGGCAGATGGCTTCAACAGGTGGATTGAATATCTTAACGGATCGAAAACCATCGGTTGCGTCATTGTCGATTTAGAAGAATGTACCTACATGGACAGCACATTCATGGGAATGCTCGTCAAGCTTGCAAGACTCTTGATGAGACGCTGTAAGTTGCTCATCGCCAATGCGAAACCGTTGCACCATGAGTTGCTCGACGGCATTGGGGTTATGAAAGGCTGGGAGTATGTCGAACAACCTATCAACTGCAACAACTGGAAATCGCTCTGCGACGCCATCAGCGGAAAGCTCAACGCAAAGCTCGTCGTCGAAGTCCATCAGCAGCTCATCGACTGGGATGAACGCAACAAGAAATTCATCCCATTCGTCAATCTCGCTCTTGCCGAACTCGCTGCCCAAAACGACGAAAATCAAGACGATGACGATGATGACGATGACAATTAATCATTTATCGACGGAACTTTTATGAAAAACGACGGTCGAATGGACAGTCATCGACCGTTTTTTTAATTTCAACTCATTTAGCAACAAACTCCAGGAGCAAGACAACATGAAATTGCGCATCGCACTGCTGACAGCCGCCCTCTTTTGCGGGCTCCAGCTTTCGGCCCAAGACAAAACCATCTACGTCAATCTCGAAACCATTTTCGAAAATTTCTACAAGACCGTCAACGCAAACATCGCATTCGAGGACCAGAAAAAGGATTTCGAGGCACGGTTGAGCCTTATTCGAGACGAAATGCAGAATCTTGACAAGCAAGCCCAGCGCTATGATGAAGAAGTCCGCAACGACCTCCTCCCACGCGAAACGCGCGAAGCCAGCCAGCGCAGCCTCCAGGCAGTCGTCGAACGCCTCCGCGCCAAAAAGCGCGAACTTGACCAGAACCATGAAGAAGGCCTCCGCAACCTTCAGCGCATCCGCATGAAACGCGAAGAGGATCTTGTCAACGACATTCTCGTCGTCGTCAACAAATACGCAGATGAAGTCGGTGCGACTCATGTCATCGAAGTCTCTGGCAAGACTTTCAATCGCGTGCAGGTTTTCCTCCGCTATCCGAAGGAAAAAGATGTCACGGAAACCCTTCTCAAGCGGGTCAACCAAGGACATGAGGACGAACTCGCCGCCGCCAAAGCCAAGTTGGAGTCCATCCGCGCCAAAGCCAATGAAGCTAAAGACGCCGCTCCTGCAGCAACTCCCGCCCCCGCAAACTGATTACGCAAATCCATATTCTTTCGACTCAAGAGGTATCCTATGTTCTTGGAACGCACCTGTGAAGAAATCGCCGAACTCGTCGGTGGGGAGCTTGTCGGCAAAAGCGAACGGAAGCTTAGCGGAGTCTCTTCCCTGAAAGAGGCGATGGCGACGGATGTTTCCTTTTTGGGCAATGAAAAATACCGTCCGCAGGTGTTGCCGTCCAAGGCTGGCGTAGTTCTTGTGCCGCAGAATTTTGACGAGCCGGTGCCCGAAGGCCGTGCGTGGATCAAATGCGAGAATCCATCGCAGAGCTTCAGCAAGGTCATCGCCATTTTCACGCCGCCACCCATGACCTACAAGCCGGGCGTCGCCAAATCCGCATGCATCGCGGAAAGCGCGGAGATTGCGGACGGCGTCCACATCGGCGAGAACGTCGTTGTCGGCGAACGTGTGAAAATCGGTGCGAACACGGTGCTTCTGCCAGGCGTTGTCCTTTGCGATGACGTACGCCTCGGCGACAACTGCTTGCTCTATCCGAACGTTGTCATACGCGAACGCTGCGTCATCGGCAATCGCGTCATCATGCACCCCGGCGTCGTCATCGGCGGGGATGGATATGGTTATGATTCTGGCCCAGAAGGGCATAAGAAGATTCCGCAAGTTGGAATCGTCCAGATTGACGACGACGTGGAAATCGGTTCCAACACCACCATCGACCGTGCGCGTTTTGGTCGCACATGGATTCAGCAGGGCACGAAAATCGATAATTTGGTGCAGATTGGCCACAATGTCATCGTTGGCCCTTGTTGCCTGATTGTTGCTCAGGCGGGCATCGCTGGCAGCACGATTCTCGGCGCGGGCGTAATTGTTGCTGGACAGGTCGGCATCTCCGGTCATCTCAATATCGGTGACGGTTCGATTCTCATGGCGCAATCCGGCATATCGAAGGACGTTCCGCCGAAATCCATCCTTTTCGGCTCCCCTGCGAAACCGCGTCGCGAATACGCCAAAGAGCAAATGTATCTCGCGAAAATCGAATCACTTGTGCAGGAAGTCGAAGAGCTCAAGAAACGGTTGGGCTAAAACGTATTAGGCTTCAGGCCGTTGGCCACAAGGCGGTCAACGGCCTGAAATTTTCCGCAGTAGCCAGGCAATCCGCGCAAGGAAGCCCGCTCCATGGCATCTGGCTATTTCCAATGTCTCGTTTCTGGCAAGTTCGCGGCTGCTGTTCGCCAGGCCACCCAATTCCATGTTCACCTGCGCCTTTTCCACGTATGCCAATTTCAGCCTTGCGCGATAGAACCGCCATACAAAGTCATAATCTGCTGAAATTTTGTAGGTTACATTATATTTTCCAATGCTGTCGTAAGTTGTTTTCCGCACAAACAGGCCTGGATGCGGCACAGGCATAAGAAATGGAAGGAACAATCCAAGGCATTTTGGATATGATACTTTGACTACGTTACCATTTTCATTCATAAAACGCACAGGGCAAGATGCTGCGCCACATTCTGGATGCTCCGTCAATGCCGTTTTCACGCTTTCCAATGCGGTGGGCTCGTACCAATCGTCGCTGTTCAGAAGTCCAATGACATCGCCTTTCACATTGTCAATCCCTTGATTCCAAGCGTCGGGAATCCCTGCCGCACCTTCTGTCCGATGTTGTTGAAGAATGCGGACATCCATTTTCATTCTTTCCGCCTTTGTCTTGAAATCCTCCAGAATCGACATCGTCCCGTCCGTCGAACCGCCATCCACAAAAACATATTCATCAGGACGGCGTGTCTGCTCCATGACGGAATCCAACGTACGTTTCAATGCACGTTCTGAATTCCAGCAAATCGTTATCAGGCTGATTTTCATGGTGTTGGAGAACCTTTTCCAAGCCGTGTCGCGTCCCTTAGCGCCATCTGTCGAATCATCAGCGTCTGCCGTCGTTCAATCTGGCGGAATTTCGCCAAAATGCACATCTCGCTGAAATACACGAAGATAATCAACAAATACAAGAGAAAATCCGTGCCACGGCCGATGCCGATGAGATTTCCCAACCGCGTCGTCAAGTCAGGCCAAATCACAAATACGATGCCCAACACAAACTGCAAAATGAAAAACAACCGCCCGAACAGCTTGTTCCGCAATACAAGCCAGGCCAGCAGTCCAATCGTCGCCAGTCCAACTATCAGAATGGCTTTAATTAAGAGATATCGCTCATCTGGTAGGTTAGGTGCTGCCAGTTCAGTACTCAAAATTGCTTGAAATCCACCCATTGTCATCTCTCTCTTCACATGATCTTGTTGAGAATCAAATCAATGAGAATATTCAGCGAATTGGTCCATTTCTGTCCCTTCGCCTTCGAATATTCCGTATAGCGGATTGTGACGGGAACTTCCGCCACCTTCAGTTTCGCGGCACGAATCTGGCTCATGATTTCCGAAGCATGCGCCATGCGGTTTTCCATTAAATCAATTGATTCCAATGCCTTGCGATTCAAGGCACGGAAGCCGTTGTGGGCGTCCGTCAGCCACATTCCTGTAAATATGCCGTTCACCAGCCGCGCACAGCGAAGCAGAATCCGCTTGCCTTTCGGAACAAGTGCCAAATCCGAATCGCGAAGAAAACGCGAACCGATGACCACTTCCGCGCCCGCCTCCAACGCCGACAGAAACTGCGGAATGTCGTTTTTGTCGTGCTGCCCGTCTGCATCGAAATGGATGACCACCTCCGCACCCTGCGCCTTGGCGTAGTCCATGCCTGTCTGCAACGCCGCTCCTTGCCCCAAATTAATAGGATGGCGCAGATAATGAATCGGCAAATCTTCAAGCATCCTGCGTGGGTCTTCACGGGATCCATCATCGACGACGATGATTTCATATCCGCATGGTAGAAGGGATTCGACTGTCCTTCGCAGTGCCTCGCCTTCATTATAACTTGGTATTACGATATATATGTCTTTATTTTGCATCAGTGCAGAATATCAGGATAACTTTTTTCTCAATTTTTTATAAAATAAACTAGAAAATGCCATTCGCCAATTATATTAGTAGGCAAACACACTTGAAAAGCAAAAAAAGAACCGTTGTCCATCAACAATACCATTAAAGGAGAAACAACCATGCGCAAAATCTTCGCATTGCTGATTGCCGGCACAATCGTTGCGGCCTGCTGTGGCTGCCATGACCATCACCATCATCACCATAAAAACAACGGCCCGACGATTATCAACCGTCCAGGACCGACCTACTATCCTGGCAAGCACAAGCCCATGCAGCCAGGCCCAGGCCCTCGGCCTCGTCCAGGCGTGGTCAGGCCCAGATAAATCATCACAACTATGACTAAAAAAGGCACCGTCGATGTTATTGGCGGTGCTTTTTTAGCTAAGAGCTTAAAACTTAAAGCTTAAAGAGAATACAGCCGTTTCTCTCTAAGCTGTTGTGCCGTTTATTTTTGTTGCGGCTTGACCGCTTCGTGTTTTCAGAACATCTTTTCCAGCACGATCGTTTGGTCACGATCTGGTCCTACGGATACGATGCCGATGCGCGTTCCCGCAATCTCCGCAATGCGTTCCACATAGCGACGGCAGTTCGCGGGCAACTTGTCATATTCACGGATGCCGCTGATGCTGATCATCCAGCCGGGCAGTGTCTCATAGATTGGCTCGACATCGCCCAAAACCTTCAGGCTCGCGGGAAATTCGTTCAATGGCTTTCCGTTGTATTTGTATCCCGTGCAAATCCTTATCTCAGGGAACGTGTCCAAAATATCAAGGCGTGTCAAGGCGATGCAGTCTAGTCCGTTGATCTGCGTTGCGTATTTGACGACGCTCATGTCCAACCAGCCCGTGCGGCGCGGACGTCCTGTCGTGGCACCGTATTCATGGGCGGTTTCACGCAGTTTCACGCCGTTTTCATTCAACTGTTCCGTCGGAAACGGCCCTTCGCCGACGCGTGTGGCGTAGGCTTTCACGACGCCGACGACCTTGCCGACGTCCTTCGGTCCGATGCCCAATCCCACGCAGACAGCTCCCGCCGTCGGATGTGAGCTTGTGACAAAGGGATATGTCCCATGTGACAAGTCGAGCATGGCAGCTTGCGCCCCCTCGAAGAGAATCTTCATGTCCGCCGCCAGCAGTTCGTGGATCAAGGCGCAAGTGTCACAGACGTACGGGCGAAGCCTATCCGCATAGCCGCAGTATTCATCGTAGATTTGCTGGAAATCAAATGGTTCTTCTCCAAAGACTTGCGTCATGATGCGGTTCTTGTATTCCAAAACAGTCTTAAGCTCCGCCGCAAACGCCTCCTTGTCCATCCAGCTGACGACGCGTATGCCGATGCGGTCGGCCGCATCCGCATAGCATGGCCCAATGCCGCGGCCTGTCGTGCCAACCTTTGCATTCCCTTTGAATTTCTCCTGCAAGGCATCGAACCGCTTATGGTACGGCAGGACGACATGCGCCCTGTTGGAGATGCGCAACGTGCTGACCTGCTGGTGCTTGGAGGCCATGTCATCCAATTCCTCCAGAAGCACTTTGGGATCGACAACCACATCGTTGCCGATAATGCACGTGCAGCCTGGATACAAGATGCCCGATGGCAGCAGATGCAATTTGAACTCATGCCCGTTGGCGACAACCGTATGCCCTGCATTGCTGCCGCCTTGATAACGCGCCACTACATCCGCCTGCGATGCAAGGTAATCGACGATTTTCCCCTTGCCTTCGTCACCCCACTGGGTTCCGACTACGACGACTGATGACATTTTTCATCCTTTTTGTAAAATAACAATGGTAAAGCCCACGGCATCCATGCCGTGGATGATTCTAAGACAAAATCGTTCAGACGTTTACGCTGCCGCCATCCACCGCGTTCGCGGCATTGGCCGCCAAAAACGGCTTGACGCACTGTTCGAGATAACCGATCGTTTGCTCAGGAGCGCGCCCCACGTAGCGTGACGGATCCAAAGCCGCCTTGAGGTCGATGTTGATTTTCGCGAAATGCTCGTCCTTTGCGAGTCGCTCCAACAGGTCGTTTTCGCCACCATTCTGCTTGACATTAGCGGCTGCGGCCTGGGCGTTTACGCGAATGGCCTCGTGCAGTTCCTGCCGGTCACCGCCTGCCTTCACTGCATCCATCATGATGTTCTCGGAGGCCATGAACGGCAATTCCTGCTCCAACCGCCGCTGGATGACCTTCGGATAAACGACCAGTCCATTGGAGACATTACTATACAACGTCAGAATGCCGTCAACGGCCAAAAACGCTTCCGCCACGGCGATGCGCTTGTTGGCCGAATCGTCCAGTGTGCGTTCGAACCACTGTGTTGCGGCTGTAATGGCGGGATTCAACGCATCACAAATGACGTATCTGGCGATAGATGCGATTCGTTCGCTGCGCATGGGATTCCGCTTGTAGGCCATCGCGGACGACCCAATCTGAGATTTCTCGAACGGCTCCTCCACTTCCTTCAGATGCTGAAGCAGCCGGATGTCGTTGGAGAATTTCGCCGCGCTCTGCGCGATACCCGAAAGGGCATTCAGAATGCGCGAATCAATCTTGCGCGAATAAGTCTGGCCTGAAACGGCGTAACATCCTGGAAATCCCATCTTTTCGGCAATCATCGCATCTAACCTTTCACAACGGGTATGGTCGCCGCCGAAAAGTTCCAGGAAACTGGCCTGCGTGCCCGTCGTGCCTTTGGAACCAAGTAGTTTCAAGCCGCTTACGACGTAATCCAAGTCCTCCACATCCGCCAGCAGGTCTTGAATCCACAGAGTGGCGCGTTTGCCGACAGTCGTCGGCTGGGCAGGTTGGAAATGCGTGAAGGCGAGAGTCGGCATGGAGGCGTACTTTTCTGCGAAGGCCGCCAGATTGCCGATGACCGTCACCAATTTGCCGCGCAACAGCTCCAGCCCTTCCTTCATGATGATAAGATCCGTGTTGTCACCGACATAGCACGATGTCGCCCCAAGATGGATGATACCTTTCGCATCGGGGCATTGCAGACCATACGCATAGACGTGACTCATGACATCATGGCGGACGACTTTCTCCCGCGCTTCCGCGTCCGCAAAGTTAATATCCAGCGCATGTTCCTTGAGCTGTGCGATTTGCGCATCCGTGATGTCCAGACCGAGTTCCTTTTCGACTTCCGCCAAAGCGATCCACAACCGCCGCCATGTGCGAAACTTGTGCTGCTCCGAAAAGATTTCCTGCATCTGCGGCCCTGCGTAGCGGGTCGAAAACGGACTCTGGTAGGTGTCGTATGGCATCGAAGTTCTTCCTGAAAAGGGCTAATATTTTATGGTGCAATAAGTTATTTCTTCAGCACATCCAATGCGCTGCGGTATTTCTCCGCCGTTTTTTCGACGATGTCCTGTGGAAGTTCAGGCGCGGGTGGCTGATGGTTGAAATGGACGCTGTCCAGCCAATCGCGGACGAACTGTTTGTCCAACGATGGCGGGTTCTTGCCAGGCGTGTAGGACGAAACGGGCCAGAAACGGCTGGAATCGGGAGTCAGAACTTCGTCCGCCAAAACGAGTTCGCCTTTTTCATCGAGACCGAACTCGAATTTCGTATCCGCGACGATGATGCCGCGACCGATGGCGTAGTCCGCCGCCTGCGAATAGAGTGAAATGGCGGCTTTTTCCAGCTTGTCGGTCAATTCCTTGCCGATGATTCCGCCGAGTTCCGCCGCCGTGATGGCCATGTCGTGCCCCGTCTCCTCCTTCGTGGTGGGCGTGAAGATGGGCGTGTCCAACTTGGAGGCGTTGACATAGCCTTCGCGCAGCGCGATGCCGCAGACCTTGCCGCTCTTCTGGTAACTTTCCCAGCCGGAACCTGTCAGATAGCCGCGTACAATGCACTCCACAGGAAGCATTTTCAACTTGCGGACAATCATCGAACGGCCATCCAGATCAGCTGCGTATTTCCGCAGCGTTTCAGGATATTCCGTGACATTCGCCGTAATGAGATGGTTGGCGATGCCCGTGAGGACTTTGAACCAGTTCAGCGTGATCTGTGTCAGAACAGCGCCTTTGCCGGGGATGCCGTTGGGCATGATGCAGTCGAAGGCGCTGATACGGTCGGTGGCGACGAACAGGAGCGAATCCCCCAAGTCATAGACATCGCGGACTTTGCCGCGTTTTGGCTCGCCGATTTCAGGAATAGCTGTACTCAAAAGGGCATGGTTTTTATCGTATTGCATTGATTGGCTCCCGTTGTGACAGGTTGCATTGGTTCACATAATGAAAACAAATTTATTAATGTAATGCGTTTTCTGTGAATGACAAAAAATATGACCAACAGTTTCTCTATGAAGGATAAAAACCAATACCCTTTTATTTGTAATCTGAATCATTTGTACCAAATTATACAAAAATTAGCAATTTATGTTGATATTCATCATGATATGACAATATAACCATTTTATAGTGAAGGAATTTCAAATGCCATTTCATTCCACGATCATCTTCAGTAGTCTGCTGGCGGTTTCCGTAGCCTCCGCCGCGACGTATTATGTCGATGCCGAACATGGAAACGACAAGGCGGACGGTAAGTCCGCCGCGACCGCGTGGCGGAGCGTCGCCCGCGTCAATGTCCAGAAATTCCAGCCGGGCGACATGGTTCTGTTCAAACGCGGTGATGTCTTCCGTGGCGGCACGCTGCAGCTCGCTTCAGGCGAGCCTGGCAAACCAGTGACGTATTCTGCTTACGGTGAAGGACATAAGCCGATCATCCAGCCGTCGCTTGATTTCAACGATGCTTCAAAATGGGAGGCTTGCGGCGAAAATCTTTGGCGGACAAAGACGAAGCTTGCCAGTAGCATCAAGACAAATGGTCCGACGATTGATTTGCGGATGTCAAACTGGTCAGTCTATGTGGAGAAGCCCGCCTCCGTGACATGCGAATCGAAAACGCATGACGGGCAGAAGACTTATACCATTTCCTATGCGAAACATGGCGAGCGGGAGACGAACGTGCAGCTGCTCGGCCCGAATCTGGAAAACGGCAGTGTCCATTATGTTTTCAAATACCGCATCCGAAGCGACAAGCCATTCGACATGAGCATCTTCCGTATCATGATGTCGCGTTCGCCATGGTCGTCGTACAGTATTGAGTTCGGCAAGCATGTCCATGTCACGCAGGACTGGCAGGATGTGGATTGTTTTCTGCTCAACCATGCGGCCTGCGCGGAAGGGACGCTGATTCGTCTCAATAATTTCTTCGGCAAGGCGGTTCCCGATGGCGCTACGGTGGAGTTCGAGCCGATCAGCCTGCAGCAAGCGGATTTCATTGGCGAGAGGCCGCTCCTCAGCGATGTCGGCAACATCATCTTCAACCATGGCGAAGCCTGCGGCTGGAAACGCTGGAACATCGAACAACTGAAGGCGGAAAAGGATTATTACCATGACAACCGCGAAGGCGTCCTGTATATCCGTCATACGGGCAATCCGGGCGGAGCGTACAAGTCGTTGGAACTCGTGTACAAGACGCATTGCGTCAGCCATGGCGGAGCGCATGACGCCGTGGTGGACGGCCTGTGGTGCCGCTATGCGGGCGGCCATGGTTTCGGCGGCGGCAACACGCATCGTGTCACGATTCGCAACTGCGACATCTGCTACATCGGCGGCAGCGTGCTGTATGACACGACGCGCTATGGAAACGGCATCGAATTCTGGTGCGAGGCGCAGGACTGTCTGGTCGAAAACAACCATATCTGGCAGTGCTACGACGTAGCCATCACAAATCAGGGAAACGCGGCGAACCAGATCCAACGCAACTTGACGTATCGCAACAACTTGCTGCATAATTGCGAACAGCATTACGAATACTGGCGGTCGCCGGAAAGCGCCTTGACGGAGAACATCCAGTTCGTCCACAACACCTGCCTCAACGCAGGGGAAGTGTGGGCGCATTGGCAGCGGCCGAACAAGCATTCATGCCATCTGCTCGCCTATCAGGTGACGGCGCCGACGCGCAATATCGTCATCCGCGACAACATCTTCTGCAACGCCATCGAGGCACTTATCCTGCACCATGCGGATCTGCGAAAAGTCATCGACTGCGACCACAACCTTTGGTGGCAGGACAAGCCGGACGGCATGCTGCTGCGAATCTTCAGCGCGAAATATAGTCTAAAATTCAGTGAGTTTGAAAAATGGCAGAAGAATGATGGAAAGGACGTCCATTCGCTTGTCGGCAAGCCGATTTTCGTGAACGCGGATTTTGCGAATCCGCAGGCGGCGGACTTCCATCTTACGCCTGATTCGCCCGGAGTGCATGCGGCGTCCGACGGCGGTCCCGTGGGGATACGGTAGTGACGCGTGCGTCACGTCTGTGCCGTGGAAATGGCGAACGTCCCCATGGGGATACGGTAATTTAAGAGAATCAGAAACAAAAGTGTCTGTAAATCGGCAACCAAAAGTTGACAGGTAGGTGAAACAATGTTTTTCAGCAAAAAAATCTTGATTCTTCTTGCATTGCTTTTGTTAACAACTGGCTGCTGCCGAATTCTCATGGAAATCGAAGCCTTTAATGATCCTAACGGAGGATACAATCCTGCGCAAGAGCCACCGGATCGTTTTCTCTGTGGTACGCGGGCAGCACTAGCATTTCCCCCTACTATCCCGGAGGCACCATTGGAACTTGTCGCCGACATCGTATGCCTGCCGATTGATTTTGTTCTTTTA
>JAGCSE010000042.1 GCA_017964325.1 Victivallales bacterium
CATGAATACGACACTTCCCCAAAATAATATGAAGAATTGAATTGTCATATAAGAAGGAAAAGACGAATGCTCAGAAAAGACACAATATGCGTCCACCCGTCACGATGTCAAAAACTGCCATTTGGAGCGATCGCGACACCGATTTTCCAGTCGGCGACGTTTGTGCACGAAGGGGTTGAAACGGAATCCTTGTACAGTTATTCGCGTCTTCAGAATCCGACCCGCGCCGCGTTGGAAAGCAGAGTCGCGGAAATGGAAGGCGGTGAAGACGCGATCGCGTTCGCAACTGGAATGGCTGCGGAGACGACACTGATGAATCTTTTCGAATCCAGTGGGCATATCATTGCGGGAGACGACCTTTATGGCGGTACGCTGCGGCTGTTCAGGCATATTTCAACGCCAAGCGGTCTTCGGTTCGATTTTGTGAACATGGAGTCTGCTGAAAATGTTCGTGAAAAATTGAAGCCGGATACAAAGGCGGTCTATGTGGAGACGCCAAGCAATCCCACCATGCAGGTGACGGACATCGGCGCCGTGGCGGAAATCGCCCATTCGGCGGGGGCATTGCTGATCGTGGACAACACGTTCCTTTCACCGTATTTCCAGCGTCCGTTGGAATTGGGGGCGGACATTGTCGTGCACAGCGGCACGAAATATCTTTGCGGACACAACGACACGTTGGCTGGTTTTCTGGTCGTGAAAAAGAAGGAGATTTCGGAAAAGCTTCGCTACCATGCCAAGACGGTCGGGGCATGTCTGGCGCCGTTTGATTGTTTTCTGCTGGAACGTGGAATCAAGACACTTGCCGTCCGGCTTGATAAACAGGCGGCGAATGCCGAGAAGATCGCAAATTGGCTGCGGCAGCGTCCGGAGGTGAAAAAAGTTTACTATATCGGTTTTCCCGACCATCCCGGATATGCCGTGACCAAACGCCAATGCACGGGCTTTGGCGGAATGCTGTCCATGGAAGTGGACAGTCCCGAAACCGCCAGAAAGATTCTTCGCAGCGTCAAGCTTTTCCAGTATGCCGAAAGTCTCGGCGGCGTGGACAGCCTCGTCACCTATCCAATGTGCCAGACACATGCCGATGTTCCTGAAGATGAACGTCTAAGACGCGGAATCAATGATCGTTTCCTGCGTTTTTCCATCGGCATCGAAAATGCCGACGATCTGATTGAGGATCTCCGCCAGGCTTTGGAAAACAAATAGGAACCAATATGACATACGATTTCGACCAAATCATCCCCCGCAACCATACCAACAGCCTGAAATATGATTTCGCAAAAGAGCGCGGCAAGCCAGACGGCCTGTTGCCGATGTGGGTGGCGGACATGGACTTCCAGACGCCGCTGGCTGTCAGGGAGGCCCTCGCGGACAAGGCCGCCCATGGCATATTCGGATATTCCGAACCTGACGATACGTATTTCGAAGCACTTGCGCAATGGTTTGGAACACGTCATAACTGGACGGTTGATCCATACACATCCGTCCGTGCTCCAGGCGTCGTGTTCGCGATCTGCACATTGATCCGCTGCCTGACACAGCCCGGAGACGCGGTGCTGATACAAGAACCTGTGTATTATTGCTTTAGGGAAGGTATTGTTGACAATCACCGCAAGGTCGTCGTCAACGAACTGCTCTTCGACGGGAATCAATATCACATCGACTTCGAGGACTTCGAACGGAAGATCATTGAAAACGATGTGAAGCTGTTTATTCTTTGCAGTCCGCACAATCCGGTCGGACGTGTTTGGACAAAAGACGAACTTGAGCGGATGGCGGAAATCTGCCTGCGCCATGACGTGTTTGTCGTGGCGGATGAAATCCATGAGGATTTCGTGTATCATGGCAACAAACATATCGTATTTGCGTCGCTTTCTGAAGATGTCGCAAACAATTGCGCAATCTGCACGGCACCGAGCAAGACATTCAATCTAGCGGCCTTGCACAACGCCAATATCTTCATTTCCAACACACAAACGCGCAGGGCGTTCAAGCAGGAATTGAACGCCGAGGGCTTCAGCCAGTCCAACATCATGGGGCTGGTCGCCTGTCAGGCCGCATACCTGCATGGCGCGGAATGGCTGGACCAGCTTGTCGACTATCTGGAAGGCAATGTTACGCTCATGCGTGAAACCTTCCGGACAAAAATGCCGCAGATTCAGCTTGTCGAGCCGGAAGGGACCTATCTGCCATGGGTGAACTTCTCAAAGCTTGGTCTCGGCATGAAGGAATTGGAGCGTTTCATCGTTGACCGGGCGAAATTATGGCTGGATGGCGGTGCCATTTTCGGGGCAGGTGGCGCAGGTTTCCAGCGGTTCAATATCGCCGTCCCACGCGCCACGCTGCGACAGGCGCTTGCCCAGCTTGAAGACGCCATCCGTCAAATTTCGTAATTCAGGAATTCACCGTTCTGGAATTCCACGCTTGCGTTGCGTTTGAACTGCAGTTCAGGCATCTTCGCGCTGACGCGCGTCTGTTCCGGAACCGATTTTGTGACAAATGCGTTGCCGCCGATCACCACGCCGCCGCTGATCACCGTTTCGCCGCCGAGAATGGACGCGCCTGAATAGATTGTCACGTCATCTTCAATGGTCGGATGCCGTTTCTTGCCTTTCAACAACTGGCCGCCGCGTGTCGACAACGCGCCCAATGTGACTCCCTGATAGATTTTGGCGTGTTCGCCAATCTCCGATGTTTCGCCGATGACAATGCCTGTGCCATGGTCAATGAAGAAATACCGCCCGAGCTTCGCGCCCGGATGGATGTCAATCCCCGTGACGCTATGGGCGTGTTCTGTCATGATACGTGGAATCAACGGAACGCCAAGCTCATACAGTTCGTGTGCGATTCGGTTTACCATTGTGGCGTAAATGCCTGGATATGAAGAAATCACCTCGTCACGGCTGAAGGCGGCGGGATCGCCTTCGAAGGCGGCTTCGATGTCCGTGGCGAGATATTCGCGAATCTTCGGAATCGCGGCAAGAAAGGCGTCCACAACTTCTTCGCTGTGCTTCTGGATCACATCGTCCGTGGCGTCTTTGTATTCATCCTTGAACAGGCGGAATGTCTTGGCGATCTGTTCGAGAAGCGTCTCGCGAATCTCCTCGAGCAGTTGCCCCGTGTAGAAACGGATGTTGTCGTTCCGCAGCTCCTTTTCGTCAAAGAAGCCGGGGAAGACGATGCATTGCAATTTCTTCAGCACGTCCAGAATCAGATGGCGCTTCGGGAAATGCTTCTCACCGATCTTGCCAATATGCGGATGCCGGACATAGCTGTCCAGCACCGCATCCAATATGTCATCTATCCCTTGTCCCATGGAGTTTCTCCTTGGCTAGCCGACCAGCCGTGCGAGCGCGTCCGCCAACAGGTCGATCTCCTCTTGCGTATTGTAGAACGCAAGAACAGGGCGCACCGTGCCTTCCAATCCGTAATGGCGCAGGATCGGTTGTGCGCAATGATGGCCGGCCCGGACGGCGATGCCCTGGCTGTCCAGATACTTGCCGACGGATTCGATGTCATGGTTGTCCAGTACGAACGACAGGACGCCTGACTTGTTCCGCGTGGTGCCGATCAGATGCAGGCCCGGTATCGCCGCCAGCCGTGTCATGCCGTACTGCGTCAGTTCATGCTCGTATGCGGCGACATTCGCCATTCCGATCTGCATCATGTATTCGAGCGCCGCGCCAAGGCCGACCGCATCCGCGATGCTGCCAGTGCC
>JAGCSE010000043.1 GCA_017964325.1 Victivallales bacterium
CGTCATCGGCAGCGAACCGCTCGAAAACGGCCACAATCTCGTCGGCTACCACATCGACTGCCCGCGTCTCGATCTCAAGCCATCGCCGCTCTATGAAGACGACAAGCTCGTCCTCCTGGACACGCACTACTACGGCGGCATCAAGAAATACCAGTGGGTCACCCTCCCGCTCGCCCTACATGGCGTCCTCTTCAAAAAAGACGGCACGAAAGTCCAGCTCGACATCGGCGAGAAGCCTGAAGATCCCGTCTTGACCATCACCGACCTGCTCCCCCATCTTGGCCGCGACCAGGCTGGCAAGCCCCTCGGAACCGCCATCCCCGGCGAAGCCCTCAACGTGCTCATCGCATCCCGTCCCATTGACAAAGAAAACGACGACAAGGAAATCGGAGAGAAGACGAAACTCCGCATCCTCAAACTGCTCAAAGACAACTACGGCATTGAAGAAGAAGATTTTGCATCCGCAGAGCTTGAAATCACCCCCGCCGGCCCCGCCCGCCATCTCGGCCTGGACAAATCCATGGTTCTCGGCTACGGACAGGACGACCGCGTCTGCGCATTCGGCGCCATCAAAGCCATCTTCGACTTGAAAGGCACGCCGTCCCGCACCGCCGCCGCCGTCATCTGTGACAAGGAGGAAATCGGCTCCGTCGGCCAGACCGGCATGGAATCCACATTCATGGAAAACACCGTCGCCGAACTCGTCAATCTCACAGTTGACAACTACTCCGACCTGCTGACACGCCGCGCCCTCGAACATTCCGCCATGCTTTCCGCAGATGTCTGCGCACTCCATGACCCCGGCTTCGGCGACGTTTCATCCCCCCACAATATGCCGAAGATCAACTGCGGCATCGCCCTCATGAAATACACGGGCGGCGGCGGCAAAGGCGGTTCTTCGGACGCATCCGCCGAATTCATGTCCAAAGTGCGCACCATCTTTAACGACAACAAAGTCATCTGGCAGATGGGCGAACTTGGCAAGGTCGATGTCGGCGGTGGCGGCACCATCGCGCATTTCCTCGCGCACTATGGCATGAACGTCGTCGATTGCGGCGTTGGCCTGTTCTCCATGCACGCCCCCTACGAAACAGCCGGCAAGTTGGACATCTACATGGGCTACAAGGCCTACAAGGCGTTCTTCGAATCCAAGTAAGCAGTCAATTTTTCAGGCTCAACCATCTGAGCAAACAACAATAAGAGGTAAGATATGCCGAAAATGAACCGCAGAGACTTTTTGGCGACCAGCGCCCTCGCCGGCGCGGGATTCTCCATCATTCCGAGCAGCGTCCTGGCTGGCCCTGGCCGCCGCGGCGCCAACGACAAGATCAACCACGCCATCATTGGCGTCGGCGGCATGGGCAGCGGCCATGTCGGTTATGTGCTCAACGATCCGCAAGCCAGGCTCGTCGCCGTCTGTGACGTCCGCAAATCCCGCCGCGACGCAGCTGCCGCCCGCGCCAAAAAGGCCGGCCATGACTGCAAGGCATATCTTGACTTCCGCGAAATGATCGACAACGAAGAAATCGACGTCGTCCACGTCGTCACGCCGCCGCATTGGCATGCTCTCCAGAACATCTACGCGCTGAACGCAGGTTGCGACGTCTGGGCGGAAAAGCCCATGACGCGCACGATCGCCGAAGGCCAGGCTGTCGCAGACGCCGTCCGTCGCAATGGCCGTGTCTTCCGTTTGAACACGTGGTTCCGCCTCTACGGAGGCTTCTACGGGCTCGGCTCGACCGTCGATCCGCTCGCACGTCTCATCCGCTCCGGCCTGCTTGGCTGGCCACTGACCGTCCGTGTCTCCATGCACACAGGCTTCCATTGGAAAGCCTCCATGTGGATGGGAAAAATCGGCCTGCCGCCGCAACCCGTTCCAAATGACCTCGACTACGACCTTTGGCTTGGCCCCGCGCCATGGAAGCCCTTCACGGATCACCGCACGCAAGGCTCCTTCCGCGGCTATTGGGACTATGACGGCGGCGGCCTCGCGGACATGGGACAGCACTATCTCGATCCTGTTCAGTACATGCTCGGCAAAGATGACACGAGCCCTGTCGAAATCGAAGCGACGGCACCGTGGCCACAGCATCCAGACGCAGTCGGCCTCTGGGGACAGGTCTATATGAAATACGCCGACGGCTGCAAGATCATTCTCGAATCCTGCGAATGGGGCGAACAGGAAACGAAGGGCAAGCCGTACATCGAAGGACCTCTCGGAAAGGTCTATCCGGGTTTCCGCACAGAACCGGCATCACTCGCCGCGCAGGTCAAATATCTGCCGGAGATGAAGCCCATGATCAAAGATTTCAACATCTCCGTCCGCACGCGGCAAAAATTTGGCCTGAACGAAATGAACGGCAACCGTTCCAACATTCTCGTCCATCTTGCCAACATCGCCATCCGTACAGGCCGCAAGCTGCATTTCGATCCTGAGACCATGCGCTTTGTCAACGACCCAGAAGCCAACCGCCTCGCCGAGCAGCCCATGCGTTCCCCCTGGAGTCTGATGTAACTCCCTTCAGCCACGTCACTAACAAGAGGTATAAACGATATGAAAACTTTGCTTTTCGCTTTAGCCGCCAGTGCCGCTGTCGCCGTATCCGCGCAAAGCGCCATGAAACTGGCTGCACAGCTCGAATGGGCCAATCCCGCAGATGGCAAGAAAATAGTCCTCGAACTCCAGAAGCTCGGAAAGGACGGCGTGAAGGAACTCGTCGCCAATTTGAAAGAAGCCAATGACAAACAAGTCGTACAAGCGTCATTCGCCTTGGAATCGCTTGTCCAATACTCCTCCCGTCCGGGAGCGGACGCGGAACGCGCCGTCATCGCGGAAGCCTTGGCTGAGAACATTCCCGCAGCCGTTGATGATGTCGCCAAAGGCATCGTCGTGAAAGCCTTGGAACTCTGCGGATCAGACGCGCAGGTTCCCGCCATCGTCCCGATGCTCGACAATCCGAAAGTCCGCACATACGCCATCTTCACGTTGGTCCAAATCAATTCGGAAAACTCACGCAAGACGTTGCGCGATGCTGCCGCTAAGGCCGCTCCCGAAGTCGCCATCGAATACGCTCCTGCATTCAGCAAACTGAAAGACGAAGCCACCGCAGAGCTTCTCATCAAGATGCTTGAAACCGCGAAGCCGCATCAGCGTTCCATCGTCTTCACGGCTCTTGCCAACATCGGCTATGCTCCAGCCGCCGATTTGATGCTTGCCGAGCTCAACGCGAAATCCGCCTTCCAGCGTTCCGCCGCATCGGGTGCTCTCTCCCTTCTTATTAATAATGTAAAGGACAAAGCCGTCGCCATCGACATCGCAAAAAAATTCCATGATGCACAGCCTGGCGAAGCTTCACTCACCGCTCTGCTGGATACGATGGGTCCCGAAGCGACCATCGATGCTCTCCTCGCAGCCGCCGCCAACGGCGATTTCGTCCGCCGCGAAGCCATGATGAAATTGCTGGAAGGACAGCCGAAGGAAATTGTCACGCCGAAAGCCATCGCCGTCGCCAAATCCGCCAAGCCCGAACTCGCTGCTGCCATCGTCAATATGCTCGGCAGAGCCGCCGATCCCGCCGCCCTCCCCTTTGTGACGGAATCCCTCGGCAACGCCAACCCCACAGTCCGTAAAGCCGCCGCCGACTCCATCACCTCCTTCGGCGTTGACAACGGTGTCAAGGAACTCGTTGCAAAACTCGCCACCGCAACAACTAAAGAGAACATCGACATTCTGAAGAACGCCCTCAGCTGGCAACAGTCCGAAGTGTTCGCCAAGACAGTCGCCGCCGCCATCCCGCAAGCCACGAAGCAAGGCAAAATCGCCTTGACAGAAGTTCTCGCCTCCCGCAAAGCCATCGCGCAGAGCGCTCCTGTGTTCGCCATGCTCGCTGGCGATGCGGACGAAGCCAAAGCCGCTCTTAAGGCTTTGGAAGTCCTTGCTGTTCCCGCTGATACCCAGAAAGTTCTCGATTTCATGCTGAAGACGGAAAGCGCCTCCCTCCGCAAAGGAGCTCAGACCGTTCTGACACAGGTCGCTCGCGTTGACGAAAAGGCCGCGCAGACCGTCGTCGCCGCCATGAAAGACGCTCCGCTCGGCGCGAAAGTCATTCTGCTTCAGACCATGCCCAAAATTGGCAACGCCGCTGCATTGGAAGCCGTCGTCGCCAATCTGGATACACAAGACGCCGATCTCAAGAACGCCGCTGTCCGCGCCCTTGCGGATTGGCCGAATTTCGCCGCCGCCCCCGCATTGGAGAAAATCGCCGCACAGAAGGACAACCAACTCCATCGCGTTCTCGCGCTCCGCGCACTCATCCGCGTCTCAGCCATCAGCGAAGGCAAATCGCCTGCGCAAATCGTTGAAAGTCTGAAGAAAGCGCAAGCCCTCTGCATCAACAACGATGAGCAGAAGCTTGTCCTCTCCGCCATCGGCAACATCCGTTCGGATGAAGCGTTGAAAGACATCGTCATTCCCGCCTTCGAAAATGCCGAACTCGTCGCCGAGGCATCCGTCGCCGCCACAAACATCGCCTGTGCACGCAATAACCACGACCGCGGCCTCCTCACGCTACCCGCTCGCACCGCCCTTGAACTGGTCATCGCCAAATCAGGCAACGACGACCTTAAGGCGAAAGCGGAAGCCCAACTCGGCAAGTTCCCGCCAGCCGGCGTCAACGTCGCCTTCGGCAAGCCCGTCAAGACCTCCTGCCCGCAACAGGGCAACTACTCCCCAAACAAAGCGGTTGACGGCATCATCGACCGCGGCTCTGCATGGTTCGGCAACCAGTGGCCCAGCTGGATCACCGTCGATCTCTTGCAGCCCGAAAACATCAATTTCATCAAACCGACCTTCTATTGGGACGGCAACCGCTATTATACCTATAATATCGAAGTTTCAGACGACAACCAGAACTGGAAGAAAGTCATCGATATGTCTGCCAACAAGTCAGTTGCGACGGAACAGGGCATCGCCCATGCAATCGTGCCCGCCGTCAAGGCCCGCTACGTCCGTTTGAACATTCTGAAGAATTCCGTCAACGAAGCCGTCCATCTCGTTGAATTGGAAGTCTTTTCGCTGACCGGCAAGCAACCGAAGGCCGCTGGCCCGAACCTCCTGCTCAGACAGCCCGTCACGGCCGGTTCGCAGCAGGAAGAGCACTACTCGCCCGACCGCCTGACCGATGGCAAGATCGGCAAGACAGATGGATGGCACACGGATCAGTGCCCCACGTGGATCACCGTTGACATGCAACAAGTTGCAGAAATCGACACGGCCCGCGTGATCTTCTACTGGGACGGCAACCGCACCTACTCCTACAACATCGAAGTGTCCGAAGACAACCAGAAATGGACGAAAGTCGCGGATGTTCCGAACAACACCGTTCCCGCAGACGCGCAGGGTTTCGTCCACAAATTCAAGCCCATCAAGGCACAGTATGTCCGCCTGAACGTCACAAAGGGCGTCGGCCCCGGCCCCAACGGCAAATATGTCCATGTCGTCGAATTGGAAGCCTACGCGGCTGGCAAGGCTCCCGCGCAGTTCCCAGCGGCCGAAAAGCCTGTCATCAAGGCTCCGCCGCTCCCGCCAGCTGACAAGGATGGTTTTATCAACTTGTTCAACGGCAAAGATTTCACGGGCTGGATGGGCAGCGTCAGCGGATACGGCATCGAAGACGGCGGCATCATGTTCTGCGACCCGAAGAAGGGCGGCAAGATTCTCACGCAGTGGCAGTTCTCCGATTTCGAGCTCCATTTCGACTTCCTGCTCAGCCTCGGCGCCAACAACGGTCTTGCCATCCGCGCCCCCGAAGAAGGCGATCCCGCCTACGTCGGCATGGAACTGCAGATCATCGACAACGATGGCTACAAGAAGCACAAGGGCGGTCTCGCCCCGTGGCAGCACCACGGCTCCATCTATGGTGTCGTTCCCGCCAAGCAAGGCGCTCTGAAGCCCGCCGGCGAATGGAACCATGAACACGTCATCGCCAAGGGAACGAAAATCAAAGTCATTGTCAATGATCAGGTTATCGTTGACGCCGACATCGCGAACATCCAGGAGACCGCCGACGGCAAAGGCCGCGCCAAACATCCTGGTCTCGACCGTCGCACAGGCCATATCGGCTGGCTCGGTCATGGTGATCTCGTCAAATTCAAGAACATCCGCATCAAACCGTTCATGCCATACGAAGACGAACCGATCAACGTCGCCCCCGAAGGCTATGTCCCGCTCTTCAACGGCCGCGATCTCACTGGCTGGAAAGGCCTCTTGAAAGGCCCTGCCGACAACCCCGAAGTCCGGGCGAAGATGAACGCCGAACAACTCGCCGCCGCCCAGAAGGAGGCGGACGAAGTGATGCGCGCCCACTGGAAAGTCATTGATGGCGCCCTCCACTACGACGGCAGGGGCAGAAGCCTTTGCACCGTGAAGGACTACGCGGATTTCGACATGTACTGCGATTGGAAGATCACCGCCGGCGGCGACTCCGGCCTCTATCTCCGTGGCGCACCGCAAGTCCAGATCTGGGATCCCAACCAGTGGAAGATCGGTTCGGGTGGCCTATACAACAACCAGAAGAATCCGAGCAAGGCTCTCGTCATCGCCGACAATCCAATCGGACAATGGAACCGCTTCCGCATCAAGATGGTCGGCGAACGCGTCTCCGTCTGGCTCAACGGCATTCTCGTCGTTGACAATACCATCATGGAGAACTACTGGAACCGCCGCATTCCGATCTACCCCAGTGGCCAAATCGAACTGCAGCACCACGGCAGCCATCTCGAATTCCGCAACATCTACATCAAAGAACTCAAATAAATCGTAACATCATAAGGGCGGCGGAAACGCCGCCCGCTATTTGAAAAAATGCGCATCATACTCCAAGACTCTCCAGATTTCCAAGAACAGCTGAAACCGCTGATCAAACGTTCCGCCTTCGATCCGCAAATCGACAAAAGCGTCGCACAGATTCTTGCCGACGTTAAAAACGACGGCGATGCCGCACTTGTCGAATACGCCAAACGATTCGACCATGTCGATTTGACGCCCGAAACCTTCCGCGTCAGTCTAGACAATCTTCCAAAAATCGAGGACGAGACGCTGTCGGCCATCAAGACGGCGGCGCAACATGTCAGTGCGTTC
>JAGCSE010000044.1 GCA_017964325.1 Victivallales bacterium
CGCTTGAGCATGATTGGAAGACCTTGTTGGATAATAATTTATTCAAACCAGACGGTGGATTTTTGCGGTTGGCGCAGCACCGTGTCCTTTCCAGTTGAGCCTGGCGCGGCCCATGGATAGTCGAGATTGTAGTGGAGGCCGCGGGATTCTTGGCGGGCGGTTGCCGAATCGATGATCATCTCCGCCACGGAGGCGAGATTGCGCAGTTCGACCAGGTACGGCGTCAGCAGGAAATTCCAGTAGTATTTTTCAATCTCTTTGCGGATGAGGCGGATACGGTTCTTTGCACGTTCGAGGCGCTTGTTTGTGCGGACGATTCCGACGTAGTCCCACATGAAACGGCGGATTTCATCCCAGTTGTGGGTGATGACGACCTGCTCGTCTGAATCGACGGCGTCGCCGTGGGACCAGTCCGGAATCATGTCCGGCGAAATGCCGATGGGCGTGTTGACGACGGACTGGCTGTGGACAACGGCGTTGTGGCCGACGACCATCGCCTCAAGCAGGCTGTTGGAGGCAAGGCGGTTGGCGCCGTGGAGCCCCGTGCAGCCGACTTCGCCGATGGCGTAAAGTCCTTTGACGGAGGTCATTCCGTTGGTATCCGTGCGGACGCCGCCACAGCAGTAGTGGGCCGCGGGAACAACGGGAATCAGATCTTTCGCCATGTTTATTCCATAAGACAGGCATTTTGCAAAAATGTTCGGAAATCTTTTCTTGAGGAAATCTTCCGTGTGGTGACGGATGTCCAGATAGGCGCATTCTTCGCCGGAACGCTTCAGCTCGTTGTCGATGGCACGTGCGACGATGTCACGTGGCGCCAAGCTCTTAAGTGGATGGATATCCTGCATGAACTCGACGTATTCGCCTTTTTTCTTGATTTTCAGGACGGCACCTTCGCCGCGGACGGCTTCGCTGATGAGGAAGGATTTGGCGTGGGGATGATAGAGGATGGTGGGATGGAACTGGTAGAATTCCATGTTGGAGATTTCGGCGGATGCGCGGTAGGCCATGGCGATGCCGTCGCCGCAGGCGACGTCCGGATTGCACGTGCAGAGATAGACCTTGCCAGCTCCGCCCGTCGCGAGGAATGTGAAACGCGAGAGGAAAGTTTTGATTTCGTTCGTCTTCGTATCCATGACGTACGCGCCCAGGCAGCGGTTTTCGCCCTGCCACTCGATGTGGCGCGTCGATATAAGATCCACGGCAAGATGGTTTTCCAGAATCGTGATGTTTTTGTTTTCGCGGCATCGGGCGAGCAGGACGTCCGAGACTTGACTGCCCGTGATGTCGCCCGCATGGAGGACACGTCGGGCGGAATGGCCGCCTTCGCGGCCGAGATCGAGTTCGTTCGCCTTGTCTGGTGAAACATCGTTGTGGACTTCGCCCATGGTGGTGAATTTGAGGCCGAGGCTTTCGAGTTCGCGGACTCGGGCGGGGCCGCCTGTGACGATGTCGCGCACGGCGTCCGGATGGCAGAGGCCGGCTCCCGCAGTGATGGTATCCGCTATATGCGCTTCGAACGTATCGTTTTTGTCAACGACGCAGGCGATGCCTCCCTGCGCGTAGCGGGTGTTGCATTCTTCTGCCTTTGTTTTGGTTATGACGATGACCTTTCCATGTTTCGCCGCTTCCAAGGCGGCGGTCAGGCCGGCGAGGCCTGAACCGATGATAAGGTACGTACAGTGAATGCGTTTTGGGGCTATTTCCGTCATGGCAGCGTGTTTCTCCGCAAAAGAACAGTTTGACGAATTGATTGGAAATGTTTGGATGAATTACTTGAAAACCTTGATAGACAAATCTAAAATAATATAATGAATGATTGGTTTGTTGCAAAAAAGTATAGGATAAAGAAACATGAAAATAAATGATTACGAGAAGCAGGTTTTCGCAGGCGTGCTAGGCAAGGTGATCGGCGTTTATGCGGGCCGTCCGTTTGAAGGCTGGTGGAAAGATCGCCTGGAGGCAAAATGGGGCTTCATCGACCACTATGTCCATAAGGATCAGAATGTTCCGCTTGTCGTGTCGGACGACGATATTTCAGGAACGCTGACGTTTGTCCGCGCGTTGGAGGATTCAGGCCTGTATGCAGATACGCCAGATGAATTCTTCGGCGACACATGGCTGAACTATCTATTGGAAGGCAAGACGATCCTATGGTGGGGCGGCATGGGGCATTCGACGGAGCATACGGCGTATCTGCGACTTAAGGCTGGCATGAAATCGCCGCAGTCCGGAGCGATCGAGACGAATGGCAAGACGGTTGCGGAGCAGATCGGCGCACAGATTTTCATCGACGGATTCGGGCTGGTCTGCCCAGGCAATCCGCAACTTGCGGCGAAATTGGCGCGAAAGGCGGCGAGCGTGTCGCATGACGGCGAAGCGGTGAACGCAGCCATCGTCGTGGCGGGCATGGAGGCGGCGGCATTCGTCGAAAAGGACATGGAAAAACTGCTGGACATCGGTGTGTCGTTGATTCCGAAAAACAGCCTGATTGCGAAATTGCATCGTGACGTTCGCACATGGTGCAAGAAAGATGGCGATTGGCGGAAGACCTACGACCGCATCAACGAAAAATACGGCTACTATATTTATGGCGGCAACTGCCATGTGATTCCGAACCATGCGCTGATGGTCATGGCGTGGAGCTACGCGCCGAATGATTTCCGCAAGGCGTTGGCAATCGTGAACACGGCGGGATGGGACACGGACTGCAACTCCGCGAACGTCGGATGCCTGATGGCTCTAATTGTCGGGTTGGACGGTATTTGCAAAGAATACGATTATCGTTCGGAAATGGCCGACCGCATCATTCTGCCGACAGCGGACGGCACGCGTTCCGTGACGGACTGCCTGACGGAGGCCCTCCAGATTGCGGCCATCGGACGGAAAGTCATGGGCTGGAAGCCGTTGAAAGACGATGGGCATTGGCTTGATTTCACGAAATTCGAGTCGCCAAGAGGTTTCATGGCGGAACCGACGGATCGCGGCATAGAAATCATTGACAATACATATTGGTGCGGCGAATCGGCCATTTGTCTGAATGTTGAATGCGTGATGCCGATCGGCGGAACGGCGCGGATTTCCAAGCCGATGATGCCAGGCTCTGTGACGGGCGGCTACAGCGTCGTCGGTACAAGCAAATTGTATTCTGGCATGACCGTGAAGGCGACGCTGCTCGACGGTACGACAGACGGCGTGCGGATGTTCGTGCGCTACATGGGGGCGGACGGCAAGCCGATGATGGTGTATTCGAAAGATTATCGTAAATCAAACGAAACTTTAAGTCTCACGGTTCCAGAAACAAACGGCCAGCCCGTCACGGATCTTGGCTTTGAAATCACACTGTCGGAAACAAGCAAAGAATGCAAGATCCGCCTTGCCTTCATTGATTTGGAAGGCGGTTTCCATTATCAGGCGGACCGGCTGCCGGTGGTCAATCGCGGCATTTCTGGCTGGATTGTCGATTGCGACATGTCGCGCGGCCGTTTCAGCGAAGACAAAGAAGAATTGGTCTATTTCGGCAAGAACAGCGAGACGGGCTTCGCCTATACGGGCAATCGCTATTGGAAGGATCAGAGCGTCGAGGCGCGGCTGGCCGTCCATCTGGCGGACGCCGCCGGGCTGATGTGCCGTTGGCAGGGGACGCGCCGCTACATTTCATTGACAAGGCGTGGCAACAAGCTCGTACTGGCGCGTCAATTCTATGGCGAAACCATTCTGGCTGAATGTGATGTGGATTGGAAGCTAGGCGACGTCCATGACGTGAAGCTGGAATGCAAAGGCAACGACATCGTCGCCACTTTCGACGGCAAGAAAGTCCTTCGCGCGAAAGACGACAAGCTGGCGGATGGCGCGGCGGGCTTCGTCTATTCCGTCGGCATGCTAGGCATCGGCCGCGTGGAAATCAAAGGAAAGATTTGATTGAACCACTCGTCTAGTTGTCTATCGTCTTTTGCATCTCTCACGTCTCACGTCTCATGTCAATAACGCGTCATGGCGAAGCCATGGTCTTGACTGAAGGGGGGCTTAAGATGATAAACGTTGGTTGGATGACGATAGGTGAAATGTGAAGAAAACTTATTTTAGGAGAAAGAGATGAAAGAATATTGGATTCTTGCGGTTTGTTTGCTGGCGGCTGTAGCGGTTCTGTGTGGATGCGCCGCGAAGAAAAAATCAACGGACGATATCAACAAGACGGATGATGTCAATAAGAAGGTGGAGGAACCGCCTCTGCCATCGGCTGTTTTAGGGCAGGCCAAAGAGCTGCAGGTCAAGTTGGCGGAGGAATTTGTCATCCTTGCGGATGGTAATATCACGACTGGTTTCTCATGGTTCTACTGCGGAAAGGAAACGGTGGATGGCGTGGAACTGAAAAAGAAAGACTACATCCATCCGAAAACAAATGGCATAACCAGTGGTGCACCTGGCAAGTTTCAATTTGTATTTGAAGCGAAGAAGCCCGGTCGCTATGAGTTGAAATTCGAGTACAAGCGCCCATGGGAGGAAGACGAAATGCCTTTGACGGAAAGCATCGTGATTGTTGTCGAGTGATAGAACGGAGGAACTTAGCACTATTGACAGGATGGATAATCAGCTTGGCATCAGGGAAGATTCGCCCTTGCAAATTTCTAGTTGAGACCGCCTGGATTCTCCATGACACGGATTTCCGGACGATTGATGGCCGCCAGACTGGTGTATTTGTCCGAATCCTCCTTGCGACAAAGGATGGTCTTGCCGTTTTCGAGATAGCCGTCGGACATGAGGGCTTGTTGCTTTCTGGCGTCCGTGATGGTAATTCCGCAGACTGTGATGTCAAATTTCTCCGCTAGCGTATCCGCCATCAACGTCGGCCACGATGAACGGACGAATTGAAGCTTCACACCGAGAGCCGCCGCCAAATCTGCTGCTAGAGCCGCATCAAAGCCGATATATGAGACTTTGTGTCAGCATCATAGAACGACATGGGGCTGGTAATCTCCCGTTGCCCGACAAGGAGGACGCCTCGTTCTTTGATTTGCCGAATTTCATCCGCTTCATGCAAAAAACAACAGCCTGCTGCTAGAATAATGACTAGCAACAGGCTGAAGATGTTCAAAAACCATTTTAAGGATTTCCAAACTCCATATTTAGAATATGAAATGGAAAATCACTTTTTGGAGCGTTTGCGGAAGCGTGAGCCAAAAGCGGCCGTTCCCATGAACACGAGGCTGCTGAGCAGAGAACCGGCAGGGGGCTGCCGGTGACGGGTGACGTTGGCGCTTGATAGCCAATGACAAATTCATGACTTCTGTCAGTTAATCCCAATAATTTGTAATAAAAAACACTCGTTTATTCAAAAAACAAATTTTTTCTTTAAAAAAATACAGAGTTTTGAAAAAAACGTGTTTTTTGTCCCAAGCATCTTAGATTTATCAATGTCAATACAATAATGCATGGTGAATGCCTCGAAGGGGGAGGGCGCGTTCACGCGTTATGCACAGACGCATGATACGGCAACCTTTTTATAAATAATTTCAAGGTACAGTGCAAACAAAAAGCCTGTTGGGTTGATCCTAACAGGCTCTTTTTCAAATGCTTATAGTGGCGGAGAGAAAGGGATTCGAACCCTTGGTAGGTATAAGCCTACGGCGGTTTTCAAGACCGCTGCCTTAGACCGCTCAGCCATCTCTCCGTTGTGAAAAACGACTAATGTTATAATATGAAGCGTTTTGTCTAAAAATCAAGCGAGACGGGCAAATAAACCTGAAGCGGCCACGCTGCAATCAAATAATCATCATGCAATCTCTTTTGTTTCATGTCTTATCGTCTTACGTCTTGACTCACGTCTCACGTCTCATGTCTCACGTCAAACCGCGTGATGGCGACGCCATTGCGCCGTCCTACTGGAGAGAAGACGTGAGACGAGAGACGCGAACGAGCGATTATCATGGTTTGATATGGTGCTTTGTGTTGTCAATAGTCAGGATGAAATCTGGGTTTTCACGCGTGTGGGATGGCTGAAGCTCGATGGAGATGCTGCGAGTCTTGCGGCCGTCAGGCATGTAGTCGATGCAACTGACGAAGCGGGCGGAACGGTTGTGGCGGCGGACGACAACCATCGGGCAAGGGGTGGGCGGATTGTTCGCGATGCCTTCGCCGAAAAAGAGTTCCGTGTTAGGGGCGGCGTTCATGACGAAACGAGCGGTCGTGCCTTGGTTTTCAATATCGATGCTCCATGCCTCATCCGTCTTTGCATATTGTTGTTTTGCAATGTGTTGGTAGCCGTCTTTGGTGCCGGCGGGATGGGGCGGCTCCACCTGTTTCGCTTGAAGATTTGGCTTCCATGTTCCGAAATTGTGGAAGAGCAGGTCGATGTCGTGATCGGTGGCGGATTCGACGTCGAAGATATCGAAAAGGACACCGTCGCAGAGGCCGACGGTACGGTGGAGGAGGACTCCCTGATAGGCGGCGGTGCTTTCAGCTTGGGCGAGGCAGAAATCGTCGTTCTCCGTGAAACGGAGCAACTTGCCGGTGGTGGCGGCCTGTGATTTGCCGTCGATTGCGACGGTGCAGTGTGCGACAGTCTGTTTATACCACGCGTTTTGCATGGGGGCGGCGTATGCGAGGCGGCCTGGATCGGGGGCCTGGAGTTTTCCGGCGGCATGGATGTTGAGTGCGAGCTTGTCCTGATGGCCGTGGCCTCCGCCGTGGGGGCCGTAGTCGAAATGGACGTATGCGGAGGGGCGGCCGTCTTTGTAGTTCTGACGCATGACAAGAGCACCGATGCCGTTGAAATCACGGCTCTTGAGTGAGAGGACATCGATTTTGGGAAGCGTATCTGCGCCGAAGAAGAAGGGGCGTTCGCCTTTGCGTTGGCTGAAGGCGGCGATGGAGGCGTATTCTGGCTTGCCGATACGGCTGTAGGCCCATTCGTAGTAGCTGTTCATATTGCGGAGCTGCATGACGTCGCCGTCGTTGATGGCGGGGAAGGTGAGTTCAGGTGTGACGTAGTAGAGCGGTGCGTCGAAGAGGGAGACGAAGGCGGGATTGTGCGTGTAGTCGAGGCCCGCATGGAGGGCGGCTTCGACTGTATATATAAGCGCATCAAGGGAATAGAAATGGTAGGAGGCGGTGCCTTCAAACCAGAAGCCGTCTTTCAGGATACTGTTTTGGAATTGGAAGAGCATACCGCTTTTGCCGAAAATGGCCTTTTGGATGAGAGGATGGTCGCCGATGGTGAAGCCGATGGCGGCGATGGCGGCATTGTGCCATGTCTGCCAATTGCTGATGCCCGCGTCGTTGCGGAGAATGGTGACGGCGATTTCGCGGAACAACTTGTCTTCGATGGCCTTATGGTCTTCTGGTGTGAAGCATGGGCTGTTGTAGGCGAGATCATAGCCCCATGCCATGGGGATGACGGAGACGGCTTCGTCCAGTGTCTGCGCGAGCATACGGCCGCCTGAACGCATGGGCACGTTGTATATATTATGGTATTTGAATTTGGGATACTGCTCGACGTATGCAAGCAAGTACTTGCGAGCCATTTCCGCAAATTCTTCGCGCTTCGTGAAGGCGTAGGCGAAGCCGAGTGTTTTCACTTTGTTCCAATTGCTGCCATGGATGCCGCCCGCGATGACTTGGTCGTATGGCCAGCCTGTATAGACGGCGTTGCAGCGCGGGCATTGATGCTTGCCATCGACGTGGCGCAGTCCGACGCCGCATTTCTTGCAGACATAGTGGTGCGGCCATTGGCCTTCCATCGTCGGGATGTTAAGAGGTTCCGCGATAATGCGTTCTGCATATTTGATATAAGAATTGCGCGTTTCACGCGCCCAAGGGAACGTTTCTGCGCGGTTGTTGAGTCGTTTCAAGTCATTTGAAGTCGCGAAAAGCCGTGGATGCGGAGGGAGGACAAGTGGTTGGACGAGAACGAGTTCCTGAATGATTGTACCGTCTGACGGGAAATTGGTTTTGGCTTGAAGACGGAGAGAGACGCTTTGCATTGGCGTCAATGTCTTGCCGGCGGGAAGTTGCAGACGGATAGGAAGCGATTTTGATTCGTTGGCCTGGAGTTTGATTGGCATTTCTGGAAGTCCTTCCACGACAAGTGAATCGGGATTTTCATGAATTGAGATGACGACGTCGCGTGGTTCGTCGTCTTTGTTCTTCAGCTTCAGTTTGGCGGTCATGGAGAGGACGGGAGCCGTGACGGTGTTGAAATCATCGGCGGTGAAATCCAACGCCGCGGCGTTGAGGCTGAAGCCAGCGAAATAGAAAAGGGAGGTGGGAAGCGGGTCATGGCCCCATCCTGTCGAGTGGAAGCGAAGGGCGGACACATGGTTCCAGCCAAGCGGACTTCTGGATATGCCAATGTCCTCTGTCGTAGAGAGATGGAAATGCCGCCACCCTTCCCAATTGACGGTCAGATGATAGTAGTAATAGTCGCCGCCTTCCGATTCTGGATTTTCGGAGTCGAAATAGATGGTCAGGCCCTGGTTGTTTTTCTTAGAGGAATACATCCAGAAATCGAAATGTGTGAATCGCGAGAGATTTTCGGGAAATTTCGGAGCCATGAGGGTGGGATTTTTGGGGAGGTCCTTCCAGCAGGCGACGGGGGTGTCTGGAGGCATGTCTTTCGGCAGCGTGACAGGGCATGGGCCGTTGACGGCCTGCATGCCGCTCCATGGCGTCTTGTGGAAATCTCCTAGATCGAGCATGGCTGCTGAAAGCGTGGTGATGGTCATGGCGAGAAGAATGGGTAATGATTTTAGATTCACTGGTGTTCTACCTTATAATATTATACATAAATCACACAAAAAACTATAGAAGCTTTAGAGGCGCTAGAAGCCTTGGAATAATCTAATCGTTGTGGTGGAAAAACGCAACTAACAAATGCTAGTATTTTGATGGGGGAGATTGAAAATGGAAACATGATGGAGTATAATGTTAAATGTATTATTATCTTTTCCATATAGAATAAAGGAACAAGTCATGAAACGGACGTTCGTGTTAACAGTATTACTGTTGTTTTTCATCGCGGGGCGGAATTTGCGTGCACAGGAATGGCGGTTGCGCAGTGGCGAACTGGATGTGTTGATTCGCGGGAATAGCGGCGAAATACTCGTGACGGACGGTCGCAATGGCAAGACGTGGCGGCAGCCGTCCCGTGAGGCGACGACGGTTCGGCGCGAGGCCATAAAGCCCGTAGCGGCAGGGAAATGGGATGAACTTGTGCAGAATGGCGCAAAATGGCGGTTGGATTCCAACATGACGACGAAAGACGGTCGAAAAGTGGATGGAGACCGTGACTGATCGGCGACGGCGTGGATTGGTTGGAATCCACAAGGCCTTATGCTGCAAGTCGATGTGATGGATGAGACGTTCATGCCATCTGATTTGCAGCAGGAAAAATGGTGGGAACGGGACAGCGTGGAGTTCTGGGTGAACAATACGCAGTATGCGGTGCGGACTGTGGAAGGAAAATCGCCGTTGTGGATTCATGCGAACGGCGTCGCCGTGATAGCGGAGGCGGAAACGGCGGTTGTCAGCGGCGGATACAGGATTCGGGTCGTGTTTCCGTTGGAAGGACAAGTTGGAAAGGACATTCGCTTCGCCGTCGGCATCAACGATGCGGACAGCGAGAAAGGGCGCGAAGGGCAGTTGTACTATCCGAGAGGATGGGTTCACTCGCAGTCCGATACATTTGCGCAACTGGTTATGATCGGGGAAGATGGAAAACTGCCGGACGTGGAGGAGCAGGCGGTCATCCATGATTTCACGTTGTGGGAAGGGGCAGTCGGCGCGAGTTGGCGGGAGACGTTGCCCGGGCAGCCGGAACGCATTGTAAGTTGTTGGATTGAAAACGACGACGAGCTGCATTTCTCCGAGGCGCTTGTCGGCGGCGACGCCGTGAACGGAGCGCCAATGGTGAAGAACGCCGTGGCGCGGGATGGGTTTGTATTATCGTCTCCGATGGCGTCGCTGGTCGTGGCGGATTATTCGGATGGACATATCTATTCGCTTGGACAGGAACCATTTATAATGCAATCCATGCACGGTCATCATCTGGACATTCCGTTCATAGGCATCATCGACGGGGCAAAAGGGCGCGGCTATTCGTTGATATTGGACGATCCCGACGATGCTGTGATCAAGATGAACCGCGTGGAAATCCACGGTGCGGTGACGCATGTGCCGCAGCTTGTGTGGATGCCGCGTGCGGGCGGTGTGTTCGGCGGCGAACGGCGCGAATACCGCTACCATTTCATCAATACGGGCGGGTATGTGAAGTTGGCGAAACGTTGGCGGGAAATCTTCCGTCAGAAAGGCTATCTGGTGAGCCTTCTTGAGAAGGCGAAAGCGAATCCAAACGTCGATAAATTGATTGGCGCGGCGGACATTTGGGGCGGAAATCTTGAAGAATTCGCAAAAAGAGCCCATGCGGAGGGCGTGTCAAAACTGCTCATCAACGATGCGCCGAATGCGGCCGCCATGCAAACCATGAACGAAATGGGTTATCTGACAGGACGTTATGACAATTACACGGATATCCTGCCGATTAATGACGGCGAATCGGCTGACAGAGACCACGGGCGGATTCCCGAAGATTGTGTTTTGCAGCCGAACGGCGAGCGAATGAAGGCGTGGCTGACGTTCGACAAGAAGAAGCAGTACATGAAACGCTGCCCGAGCCTGTGGGTGGAGACGGCTAAAAAAACGATTCCGCCTGATTTGAAAGAAAAGCCGTATAATGCTCGTTTCATTGATGTTACGACAGCGGAAGGATTGTACGAATGCTATGATCCTGAGCATCCGCTGGACAGGACGGCGAAGCGGCTGTGCGGCGAGGAGCTGTTGAAATACGTCGGACGGGATTTGAAATTAGTGGCTGGCGGCGAGCATGGCCGCTGGTGGGGTGTGCGCGATTTGCACTATCTGGAGGGCATGATGTCAGGCGGGGCATATTCGTGGCCGGCGGGTCATCTGCTGCGGCCGAAGACGAAGGAGGAGAATCTTTGGAATCCAGAAAAGCCCTACGATCCATCGGATATGAACAGCGGCTTCAACCGCTATCTGAAATATGGTTTGGGCGGTGATACGCGCATTCCGCTGTGGGAGCTCGTCTTCCATGATTGCATTGTAACGACTTGGTATTGGGGTGATTCCATCGATTATCTGTACACGGCGGCTCCCGAAACGATTGCGAAAAAGGCGGCGTTCAACATCCTCTACGGCACGATGCCGATGTTCTGGATCAGACGCGGAGAACTATGGGATTCCGACCACGAGCAGTTTTTGCAGACGTATTTCCAGACGGCGAAGATGCACGAGACGGTCGGTTACCATGAAATGGTCTCCCATGAATTCATCACGTCGGACCGCCTTGTGCAGAAGACTGAATTTGAGGATGGGACGTCGGTCATTGTGAATTTCGCGCCGGAAGTGCGGACGGTTGAAATCGGTTATAATCGCATCCAATTGCCAGAAAATGGTTTCCGTGTTTCCAGCGCAAGTCTGACGAATTATCGCGTTGTGGAGGGAAACCGTCTTGTCTGCGTTGTGGAGACAGGCGATTTTCGCTATATGCGCAGTATGCCGCTGGACGGGAAGGGGGTGGAGCGTGTCCAGCAGATTTGGAAGACAAACAATGGAACGGCGATGGTTCGGCTGAAAGGCGATTTGACAAGTGTCGAGGCACGTTGGATAAGCCATTCGCTGATGGATGGTTGCGTCGTCTATCGGCTGGATGAAAAAGGCGAACGTGCGGAAATGAGCAAAGTGGAGGTGTCACTGGCGGACGGCAGCAGTCGGATAACGTTCCCAAAAGAAGGGCATTATGAAATCCTATGGGGAACGGCCGCGCAGGCTCCCGATTTAGCGGTCAGTGTGACAAATGTCTCTCCCATGGGGATTTGGACAGGGCGTACATTGGCCGACTGCACGGTGGAGGTCGAGAATTACGGCATGGCGGCGGCGACTGGCGTCAAGGTGGCGATGTATGCGGACATACCTGTGGAACAACGGCTGCTGGCGACGGAAAACATCGGAAAACTGTCGGCAAACGAGAAGAAAACCGTGACATTGAAAGTCGATCCACTGCGTCTTGGCGGTGAGCACAATCTGTATTTTGTGGTGTCTGGTGACAAGCCTGAATTGATGACAGCCAACAACAGTATGCGGGTGAAGCAGGATGTGGCGTTGGCGTTCAACCGCTATCCGTTGAGAAAAACGTTCACACTGGACACGGGGAACAGCGCACGTGTGTTGGAACCGGTGTCTATCCCAATGGACTTAAAGGAGTTGCATCTTGATGGAAATCTGCCTCTGTTGGCGGAATCCGTCCGTCTCCTGCAAAAGCGGTCGGACGGCAACTGGGAGATGATGAAATACGTACAGTTTGATGCGGACGAAGGTTACGACGGCAAGAATCATCTGACTGGGCGGCTGGAATTCTCATTCAGTGCGCCCGCGAACACGCAGGTTGAGTTCATGGTCGTTGCGCGGCAAGGGAAGGTGGCGGATTTTGCGCCGCTGGGCATGGAGTTGACGGAGAATCTGAAAAATGGCGAGCTGACGTATCGTGGCGAGACGTATTCGGTTGGCTTCCGTGAAGGCACGATCATGGATTGGGCGCCTGGACGTCGCTGCGGTGGCGGGGCGGATTTCATGGGATGCCTGCTTGTGTCGTCCGGTGAGACGGGCTGGGCACGTGAAGAACAGTCGAAACTGGAGCGTTTCGAGATTTTGCGCAATGGTGCGGCTGTTACGGAAATATTTATCGAAAAAATACTTAAGAATGGGAATCGCTATCAGAAACGGTATTTCCTGTATCCGGGGCAACTGGTCGTGCTGGCCAGTTTGGAACGTGAGCAAGGCGGTTTGTATTCCCGTGGATTCTATTGCCGCGAGGCGGATTATTTGGACGACAAGGGGAACAAGGCGCATTTGGGCGACGGAAAGCAATCGGCTGGCATCTATGGTGCGAACAAGAACCCGAAGTGGTTTGCGTTGAAGGGGGAAGGGTGGTCGCAGACGTGTGTTGCCGTAGTGGACGGAATGTTTGAGAACATTGCATTCTGGGATACGAACGGCGAGAATCTTGGACAGCTTGGATTTTATTCAAGACAATTCCAAGGGCTTCAATACACGTATTTTATACATGGAAACGAAGCGGATTTCCGCTTTGCGGAGGATGATTTCAAACAGGCCAGAACGCCTGTAAAATTGGTGAAATGATTGGTGGAAGCTTGGTTAATTGCAGAAAATCAGAATAATGATATGAAAAGTATTGGAAATGATTATTGGAAGATAGAAGTGGCAGATGATGCGTCGTGCATCATCATGACGGATTGCAGGCATGGCGGCGTATGGAAGACGACAACACCGTTTACCATGTCCTACGGAAATTACTACGCATACAATTTGCTGGAACGATGCCGGACAAGTATTGAAGTCGGAAATAACGTAATTTCAATCTGTTTGGATAATATGAAATTCTATGGTCGTTTTCCTGCGAATCCGTACAACAAGCCAGAACCAGCGCCGAATTTGACATATCGTTTTGAGTTTCGCCTTCAAGACGACGAAGTCGTTTTCACCATGCTGCCGATAGACAGAATGGACGAAGAAGAACAGCGGGTGACGGTTCTTGCGGATTTGATGGCGATGGATTCGTCCGAAAAGGGAAGTGCCTTGTTGCCATGTGGATATGGTTCTCTATACCGTTTCCCGAGGACGGATTCGTTTGGTTTCAGATTCGGTTACGGGACATGCTATACGACGATGACGACGTGCGGTCTTTTCCGCGTGAACGGCGCGGGCATTGGTTGTTATTCGGACTATCCGTGGGATTTGTTTCCTGTATTTTCCGTCAACCAACGAAAAGGACGTGCGGGCTTTGATTTTGCGTTCGAGTGCGTGGAAAAAGTCGGAAATGAGCCGCATGACCTTCATTTCAAATCATTTGCCGCTGGCGAAAGTTACAATGAATTGGCAAAATGGTATCGTGGCGTGCTGCAAAGGAAAGGACGGTTCAAGTCATATCAACAGAAGATTGCGGAGTCGCCCGAAGCGGAGAAATTGGTTGGATCAGTCATCTGGAAGCATAATGTCTATTCGACGGAGACATCGCCAAAACCGCACAGTTACAGCCTTTACATAACGCGGCCAGACGGAAATCAATACGAAGGGCTGCCGAATGACTGGTCGGCGAAGGAAATTTTCGACACGGCGTCTGCGGCTGGTTTTGACCGCGTCTGCGTCTATAACACGGGCTGGAATCGCTTCGGCTATGACAGCGGTTATCCGACGCGGCTGCCACCGAATCCTGAACGTGGTACGCCAGAACAGTTTACAGCCATGGCGGAGTATGCTAGAAATCTTTCGGACGGATACATTTATTCCGTGCATGACAACTACATAGACGTGTATCGGAACAGCCTGGAGGATTTCTGGCCTGATGTCGTCCGGACGATTGACGGCGGCTATCTGCGTGGAGGCATTTGGCGCGGTGGCAGGGCACGCGTTCTTTGCACGAAACAGGCCATGAAATATGCGCAGCGCGACATCCCGCAGATTGTGAAAATGGTCGGCCGCGGCGGCATTTACATTGATGTGTTCGGCTGCTCGTCGCTGAACCGATGCTATCATCCCGACCATCCGATGTCGCGGCATGAGGACGCGAATGAGCGGCGTAAGTTGTTCCAATATATTGCGTCGCAGTTCGGCAGCGTGACGACGGAGGGCGGTCCTGTCGATTTTCTGGCGGACATTGTGAATCTAGGGGCGTTCGCGGGATATGCGGTGTCGTTTCATGGTGCAGGCGGCGAGCCGCCCGTTCCCGTGCCATTCTGGCAACTCGTCTTCCATGACGCAATTCTATCTTATTCAAGTGAGGGGGCTTACGGCCCGATTGGCAAGGAGTATATCACGTATTCCTTCTTGTATGGAATGTTGCCGACTGGATTTGATGCGGAGAGTCTGCGGCTTTCCAAAGAGTTGCGTAAGATGTTCACAAGCGAGATGGTTCGCCACGAAATCGGTGATGATGTGAAGATGGAAGACCGTGCATGGCATGGTCCAGGCGTCATCAAAGGAACGATGAAGACGCATTTTGCAGACGGGACGACGGTTCTCGCGCATTTTGATGGATTGGACAGCTCATACGATGTCTTATAGGATAATATCATGACAATTTTCACAGCAATCTCCCGCGGTGACATCCACCGCACGACTTTTGAACCAAACCACCAGATTCCGTTGTACTTAGGAAGCGGATGCTGTGGTGCTTTATTCGACTGTTACGGCTTGATCGGGCAGGTGGACTCGCAGAAGACGGGCGGTGATGTCGGGACGTTCAAACATGCAAGCTATTATGCGCAAGGTCATTACGGCATCGACTACTGGCTGTCGCTCTTTACGCTGAAATTGGCGGACATACCGCAGGCGGAACCGACGAATTACCGACAGTCGCTATCCTTATATAAAGGATATTTGGAGACGTCATTCGTGCAGAATGGCAAGGCGTTTTCATCACGGACGTATTTCCATCCGTATCAACGGGATATATTGGCATACGAGCTGCATGGCGGCTGGAGATTGACACTGTCGCCTGTCACGCATCCAAACGGCTCCTACAACGAATCGTTTGAGTTGATGCCACAACCTACGATTGATGGTTTCCGCATGGAGACGAACCGTGTCGTCATGGAAGTCGGGACGCGAATCATCTGCGAAAAAGGCCGTTACGACATAGAACGAAATGGCTCGGAATTAACGATAAGTCTTAGCGATGACGCTGTTTGCCTATTGCTTGTCGGCAGTGCCGATGCGAGTCGTTTTGCTGCTGTCCGGACGGTCATGAATGACGTTGTATCAGCGGAGGCATGGCGGCAGTCTGCGGAAGACGGCTGGAAAAATCGTTGGGGCGATTCATATCTGGATTTGACGGACGCTCAACGGCAGGCTGATTGGGCGCGATCGATGTACTACGTACTGTGCTCATTTTCGCCTGATGGCATTCCTTCTGCTCCAATGGGTTGGACGGGAGCAGGTTGGCGATTCCATTTTCCGCAGGATATTTCCTACATCCATCCCGCCTTGCTGCGCATGGGGCACTATGATCTGGCAAAACGGATCGTGGAGTTCTACTATGAACGCATTGATGACATTCGTGCCATCACACATCGCATCTATGGTGGTCGCGGCACGATGTGGGCGTGGGAGTTTCCAATCGGTATAGGCACGGATTTGCTGAAAAACGCCTCGCCGAATCCATATCAATATGAAATCCACAATGCGGCATATCCTGCACGAATGGCTTACGAGACGTCGTTGCATCTGAATGACGCCGCATGGACGGCGGAGGTGGCGTTGCCTGTCATCCGCGAATCGGCGGAATTCTACGCCAGCCATCTGGTGAAGGAGGCAAATGGGCGGTACAGCCTGGAGGTCATGCCGTCAATGTCGCAGGACGAGTTTGCCAAACCAAACGGACGGAACTACTTATGTGCATTATACTCGGCTCGATACACGTTCCGTGTTGCCTCGGCGATGGGATTGAAGGATTACGATGAGTATTTGAAGGCAGGATTGGCCTTCGATAGGCTAATTGATTCCGAACACGGTATTTATTGCACGGGCGAAATCATGCTGGAGGAGAATTTCGGCAAGGAGAAGCATCCCGTACAGTTGAATCCATTGATTTTCCTGCCGTCCGCTGAATTGGACAAATATGAACGGAACGCATACGAAAAACGCTACGACATCTGCAGCGCGGCGAAATCGCGGATGTATCATGGCTGGACGTTGGCGATGTTCTGGCTGGCATCGTCGCATCTTGGTCGCGCAGAAGATTTTGCAAAAGAATTAAGCATGGCGGACGATGACGATTACCGCGATGCGGAACGATTGGAGTTTTATGAGTCAAGCAAGGTGCCGTCAAGCATTTATTACGTGACGACACATGGCGTCTATTTGCAGGCAGTGCAAGATGCCTTTGTCTGTGACTTGTTTGGCGACATCCGTATAGAAGGCTGCATTCCAACCACTTGGAAGGGCAGTGAATATGTGAATCTCCATGCACGAGACGGAAAAGTGTATTCGGGCAGGATTTGATTTCACGACCATCGGCTGCGGCGTCATGCTGCCATAGTTTTATTGAGTTGATGAATGGTAGGGAAAAAGCAATCTTTGATTGCTTTTGTGGGACGTGAGATGCGAGACGAGCGGAGACGTTAGACAAAGAGACATAAGACGGGAGACGATAAGACGATAAGACAAAAAACATTGTTTTGTTGTCTTATCGTCTCGTTGTTTCAGCTCACGTCTCACGTCAAACCGCGCGAAGGCAATTACCACCTGTTGCCGAAATATTCCGCGCAGGCCATCGTGAACTTGTGCGGATAATCGACGGCGAAGGAGCGGACGCCGAGGTCGAGGTTGGCGAAAATGTCTTCTCGCTCGAATTTCCACGGAAGCGTCTGCAGGAGAATGCCGCAGTGCTTCGTGGCGGTCAAGGCATCCGCTACAAACGACTGCGGGAGTTCATAGCGCCAGCCGCCTAGCGGCAGTTCGGTGTTGAGTCCGTTCAAATGGAGCTGGACTTCCGTGATGCCTTCAAAGCCTTCGGATTGAACGGTATGGAACTTGTCCATGATCTGCTGCGGCGTGCCGCCGAGCCAGTTTTTCGTGCGGATTTCGGGCACGAGGCCTTTCATTTCACGGAGCAGTTCGCGTTTGTGGCTTGAGAATGTGATCTGATTGCCGACATTGTACTGCTTGATCAAGTCCGCTAGCATCGGTATCGGCACGCGTTTGTAGTCGATGACCAAGTGGCGGGACGGATCCTTCTGGAGCTGGATGAACAATTCCTCCATGGAGACGACATGCTGGTTTGGATATTGCTCCCAGCCGATCTCAATGGTCTGCAATTCCGCCCAACTGATTTCCGAGATAGGTTTGTCTTTGTATTGTTCGGGCAGATTGCGGGCGATGCGGTTGAGGTTGGGGTCGTGGAGGGAGACCATCACGTTATCAGACGTGAGATTGACGTCCGCCTCGGGGGCGCCGCCGTGCATCCAGCCGTATTCAAATGAAAGCTTGCAGCTTTCGGGCATTTCGTAACCGCCGCCGCCGCCGCGGTGGGCTTCCCAGATAAAGATACCGTCACGCATGTTTTTGTTCCTTTTGTTTATGTTGTTTTTGAGGCAGAAGAAAATCAATCATGAATAAATATAATTCCTTGCGGGCAGTTTGCACAATTTGAAATGGATTTGAGCATCAAGTATATTTGAGAATGATATATTTCCATAATGCAATCCCAAAAAGGAGACACCATGCAGCAGGCGAAAATCATCGTTGACAAAGATTATCAGGTTGGAACTGTGGAACGCACGATGTTCGGCGTGCTTATCGAACATCTTGGACGCCATATCTATACGGGCATGTATGAGCCAAGCCATCCGACGGCGGATGAAAATGGCTTCCGGCAGGATGTGATCGATCTGGTGAAGCCGCTGAATCTCGGCCTCGTGCGCTATCCGGGCGGCAATTTCGTGTCGGGCTATAAATGGGAGGACACGATCGGACCGAAAGAAAATCGTCCGACGCGGCTTGAGCTGGCGTGGGGGACCATCGAGACGAACCATTTCGGCCTGCATGAGTTCGTTGCGTGGTGTCGTAAGATCGGAGCGGAACCGTATCTGGCGGTGAATCTCGGTACGCGCGGGCCGGAGGAGGCTCGCAATCTTGTGGAATACTGCAACCATCCTGGCGGCACCTATTGGAGCGACCTGCGCCGCAAAAATGGCGCGGAGGAACCGTTCAATATCAAATACTGGGGGCTCGGTAACGAGATGGGCGGCGCTTGGCAGATCGGCATGAAAACGGCGGACGAATACGCGCGAATCGCCCTGGAGGCCGCAAAAGTCATGAAATGGACCGATCCGACCATCCACATCATCTGCGACGGCTTCAGCGACATGACGTGGCGGTGGAAGGCATTGCAGTCATGCTACCATCTGGCCGACTATCTTTCCATCCACTGCTATCTCGGCAACCGCAACGGCGACAGCGAGCAGTTCATGGGCGACGCGGACAAGCTCAGCAACATGATGGAGAGCACGGCGGCCGTCTGCGACGCCGTTCAAGCGGACAAACGCGAGAACCGCCGCATGTCCATCGCGTTGGATGAATGGAACGTGTGGTATCATGAAAACGAAAACACATGCCCCGACCCGAAGTGGGTTCCAGCGCGACGCATGATCGAAGACGTCTATACGATGGAGGACGCATTGGTCGTCGGCGACCAGCTGATTTCCATTCTGAACCATGCGGACCGCGTGAAGATCGCCTGCATGGCGCAACTCGTGAACGTCATCGGCACGATCATGACGGAACCAAACGGACGCTGCTGGACGCAGACGACGTATCATCCGTTCCTGTTGACGTCCAATCTTGCGAAAGGCGTTGTGCTTAAACCGATTGTGACAACGCCCGCCTATGACAGCGAGCACAGGAAGGGAATCAATACGTTGTCCGCCGCCCTGACGTATGACGATGCGACACAGCAGGTGACGATTTTCGCCGTGAACCGCTCGCTGAAGGAGCCGCTGGAAGTCAGCGTGGAATTGCGGGCATTTGGTGGCGCACCGTCGCTGAAGAGCTGGAAGTCGCTCTTCAACAACGATTTGAAGGCCGTCAATACGGTGGACAATCCGAATAACGTCACGCCAGTCGATCTGGCGGATTTCGCCGTGAAGGACGGCAAGGCCGTCTTCACGTTGCCAAAAGCCTCGTGGAATGCCATCTGCCTTCAGCTTGGCTGAAGGCTAGAGCCGCTAGAGCTTCTAGAGCTTCTAGAGCCGCTAGAGCTTCTAGAGCTTCTAGAGCCGCTAGAGCTTCTAGAGCTTCTAGAGCCGCTAGAGCCGCTAGAGCCGCTAGAGCCGCTAGAGCCGCTAGAGCTTCTAGAGCCGCTAGAGCTTCTAGAGCTTCTAGAGCCGCTAGAGCTTCTAGAGCCGCTAGAGCTTCTAGAGCTTCTAGAGCCGCTAGAGCTTCTAGAGCTTCTAGAGCCGCTAGAGC
>JAGCSE010000045.1 GCA_017964325.1 Victivallales bacterium
AATGTTTCTTCAACATATTTAAAGGATAATCAAGATATGAAAAAATATACATTTCTCATTCTACTGCTGATTGGCCTCATGCAGGTTGAGGCTCGGCTTCTTGATTCATGGCCGCGAGTTGTGCGCAACAATTCAGAAGTCGTTTTCACACTCGTTCTTGCGGATGAACCGATCCTGAAGGAACCTGAAAAACTGACGCTTCAGTACGTCCAGATGGATGCCGTTCGCGCCAATGGTAAGAATTACGGCCGCGGATACGACAAAATCAATTTCAAAATCAACGGCAACACGATTACGACGGATCCTATCCGCATCGTCGGCGAAACTGAACACACAGTAAGGCTCGTTACGCCCGGCCCAAGCGGCAAGCTTGGAAAAGATGCCGTCGTCATCGCGCATCATCACGTTTACGCCGTTGATCCTGATTTCTTTAGACTGAAACCATTCCGCGTCAATTTCCATGCTTCCAGCAAGCTCCTGGGCGAACAGCAGCCCGCCAGCGCGGCCCATTATCTCGCCACGCTCCGTCAGCGCGGCTACGATTTCGTCTTCTTTTCTTCTCCCGACCTCGCCGCAGCCCAGAAGGCCATTCAAGACTTCCCCTTCAAGACGGATATGAAAATTCTTCCCGCTGAAGAGGTTTTCATTCCCAGCCAATCCGCCCGACTTCTTGCCTTGAATCCGTCCGAAAGCATCCTCAATTGGTTCAACGCCAATGGCAAAGCCGCTGTCGAGGCCGAACTTGCCAAATCGGCCGCCGCGCCGTCGGTTGTCACGACCAACGTGCTGGTTGATGCAGGTCGCCGTGCCAATGCGTTCATGGTTGTCGAGCATCCCAACGACCGCATGGAAGGATTCCCCTATCTTCCCAAGCCGGAAATAGATGCGATTTTGGCTAACCGCCACTACGATGCATTCGAAGCAATTGGCGGCCCACGAGCCAATCTCGACATTGCGCAATATTTTGAACTTTGCAACCGTGGTCCGCGCGTTCCTGCTGTCGGCGGTACAGGACTATGCCCGTTCTCCGAAATCAGCCGGAACGCAACGATTGTCTTGGCTGAATCCGATTCGCTTGACGACATTTACGCGGCTGTCCGCGCCTGCAACGCCGTCCCGTATTTCCAGCCGCCGCAAACCTACCGCCGCGCCTGCTGTGATTTGCGCCGCGGCCGCTACACAGCCTTCTTGATCCGCTATGTCTTCTCAATCGATCATGACCGCCTCTGCCGTTTTGAGGGTGATGCGATGCTGACTATCCTCAATCCTCCAAAGGACGGCGACGCTCCCGATCTCAAAGACAAAGCCGCCGAAACGCTCAAGAGCAGCAGTGGTTTCTATGGCAAATGGCTTGAGAAATACTGGGCAAAATAAGTTTTTGATTTGGAGTATATAAGACTTACATAGCCGCGCATGGCTTCTGCTGTGTGCGGCTTTTTCAATGTTTATTTCTATCCTAATTTATCTACGTTCTAGGGGTTCATTCCATGGTTATTTGTTGTCGCGAAATTGAAAAAACATTTTTCCTAAAACTCTGATTGAATACTGGAATGAATGCATCAAATTATATCCGTGTTTCGTTCCGCGAAAATCGCGGCGCCGCAGGCTAATGAGTCCTCTTGATCTGGCTGGAGGAAATGTGTCGTCATGCCGTTTTTTACGGATGCAAATAGGATGGAATTGATCTTCGCCTCCAATAATGATTGGAAATTTTCTCCAAGCTTGAGAATGCTACCAGTGACAACCAATTGTTCTACGGGATTGTTATTCAATAGGTTGGCGATGGAAATGCCCAAAAAGTCCACGACGGTTTTCACTTCGCGGCAGATGGTTTTATCGCAAGACTGGTACAGTTGGCAGACATGATCAAAATCCAGTTGCGGCATCGACAACTTGTCGCGGCATTTGTGCAGAAGTGCAGGAATGGAGGCGACGGTTTCCAGGCAGCCGCGCCGTCCGCAGGAGCATAAAATGCCGTTGGGCTGACAGATGGTATGGCCAAGCTCGCCGCCGTGGTTGTTGCGGGAGAAAATGAGCCTTCCGTCTTCCGCCATAAGCGAACCGATGCCGCTTCCTGCCGAAACGAGCATGACCGTTCCTGAATTAAGTTGTGCGAGTTTTCTGGAAAAATATGACATTTTCGCCACAAGATGATCGCATATTGTGACTTTTGAATCTGCGGCTTTTTCGAAAAACGGTCGTAATTCAAGGCCGTTGAGGGCGGGCAGGGCGGCCGCATTTTCCAACTTGAAGTCGCCTCCTGAATAAATACCGAACACGGCGGCGCCGATGCCACTGAGGCGGCCGTTCGCCTTTTCCTGCAGATGATGGATGACGTTTGCCACGGCGTCCAGAAAAGTCTTCCGTCTGGGAAGTTTCGTGAAATCAATGTGATAGCGCTCCTGAGGGATACCGCGCAAATCGGTTAGAACGCCCGTAATGCGTTCCGCCTCAAGGGACAGGCCAAGCAGCAATGGGCCGTTTGGATTGATGCGCAGGATGACACGAGGGCGGCCCAAGGCTTGCTCCGTCTTTTCGCCCTGCACGACAATGCCTTGCTCAATCAAGACGCTGACGGCGCGGGTCACCGTCGTGTTGTCGCATCCCATCTTGCGGGCGAGCTCGACGCGAGACAATCCATCTGTCTGAAGCAGAAAGTCGAGCACGGCCTGCAGATTGGTGCTTTTGATGTCGTTCAATTTAAGTATCTTCTCTTTCATGATGTTTATAAGATACGTGATTTGCAGGGGAAAATCAAATGACGGGGGCTGTTGATTTGACAAATATCCATTGCACGGTAAATTTATTTGCCAAGTGAAAATAAATATCCTGAATCGTCTTGTACCATCTGGAAATGACTGGAGAAAAACAATGAACGAAGCTGAATTGACCAAATGCCACGAACTGGCGAGAAAAGTGCGGATCCATTGTCTGAAAATGGTCCACAAAGGGAAGAGCGGGCATATTGGCAGCATGTTGTCCATGGCGGACATCCTGCCCGTGCTCTACACGCAGATCCTGAACGTGGATCCGAAAAACGTCAAGAAAAACGACCGCGACCGTTTCATTCTGAGCAAAGGCCACGGCGGCGCGGCGCTACTGGCCACGCTGGCGGAGCTCGGCTACTTCCCGATGGAATGGCTTGATGAATATTACTGCGACAACGGCAAGCTGAGCGGCCATATTTCGCACCATATTCCAGGCGTGGAATTCTCCACGGGATCGTTGGGACACGGGCTGCCGGTGGCCTGCGGCATGGCGATGGCGGCGAAGCAGGCGGGTTGGAAGCACCGTATTTTCTGCATGTCCAGCGACGGCGATCTGAACGAAGGCTCCACATGGGAGGCCATCATGCTAGCGGCGCAGCATCATTGGGACAACTTGATTATGCTTGTTGATTACAACCGTTTGCAGGCTCTTGGCAAGTCACGTGACATCATTGACTTGGAATCGCTGAAGCAAAAGTTGGAAATATTCGGCTGGGCGGCGCGAGAGGAAAATGGACATGATCAGCAGGCCGTCTATGAATCCCTGCGCGATTTGCCATTGTGCGACAACAAGCCATCGGCCGTGATTTACCGTACGGTGAAGGGCAAAGGCGTGTCGTTCATGGAGAACGACTACAGATGGCATTATGGCGGTTTAACGGATGAACTTCTGGCCCAGGCATTAAGAGAAGTGAAGGAGGCAAAATGAGAAAGGCGTTCAATAAAGAATTGTTGAAAATCGCGGAGCGAGATTCCCGCGTCTTCATGATTTTGGCTGATATTGGATACGGTGAAATAGAGGAGTTTGCGGAGGCATTCCCTGACCGTTTCATCAACTGCGGTGTGGCGGAGCAGAACATGACGGGCGTCGCTTGTGGCGTCGCCATGGAGGGCAACATCGCCGTGACATATTCCATTGCCAACTTTCCGACACTGCGCTGTTTGGAGCAGATCCGCAACGATGTCTGCTACCATGACGCGAATGTGAAAATCGTCATCATCGGTGGCGGCATGGCCTATGGCGAACTGGGCATCTCCCATCATTCGACAGAGGATATCGCAATTATGCGGGCGTTGCCAAACATGGTCGTTCTCGCGCCTTGCGACAAGGCGGAAACGGTCGCTTTGACGGATGCGATGATGGCCTATAATGGACCTGTCTATTTCCGCTGCGGATACAAGGGCGAGCCTGATTTGCACAACGGCCCAATCGAGGCGAAAATCGGCGGATCCGCGCAATTGCGTGACGGCAAGGCGGCTACCGTGTTCTTTGCGGGAACGGTCGGCATCAACGCGAAACAGGCCGTTGAGGAATTGGCGGCGGAAGGCATCGACTGCCGTCTGGTCAGCTTGTATTCCATCAAGCCCATTGACAAGGCGGCCATCGTGCGTGCCGCGAAGGAGACGAAGGGCATCGTGGTATTGGAGGAGCACAATATCTGCGGCGGCGTGGGCAGTGCCGTGGCGGAAGTGCTTATGGATGAAGGTGCTGGCAATGTGCCGTTCAAACGTCTGGCGATGCCGGACGTGAATGCGACGAAGGTTGGTTGCCAGGCATGGATGCGCGAGCAGTATGGCCTTGGCGTCAAAGATGTTAAGAATGCTGTGAAATCTCTTTTGAAGTGAGGTGCGCCATGATTTCATTGGAAGGGAAAAAGGCGATTGTGACGGGCGGCGCGGGCGGCATCGGGCTGGCCGGCGTGAAATGCTTCCGCGAAGCGGGAGCAGACGTGATCATCGCGGACATCAATGAAGAAGCGGGCCGCAAGGCCGCCGCTGAAACAGGAGCAACATTCGTAAAATGCGATGTTTCCAACAGTGCAGATGTACAAAAAGTCATAGCTGTAGCCAATGGTAAATTGGACATTCTATACAACAATGCGGGCGTGTATCTGAATGGAAAAGATGGTCGTGTGACGGACATTGATGAAGCCGTTTGGGAACGCGTGATCGCCATCAACCTACGAAGTGTGTTTTTGTTCTGTAAGTACACCATTCCGTTGATGATGGAGCAGGGTGGTGCGATCATCAACACGGCATCCAGCGCGGGAATGATCGGCATTCCGGACTGCGACGCCTATACGGCAACGAAAGGCGCAATCGTGCAGTTGACGAAATCGATGGCGGCTGAATACGGCCGCTACAAGATCCGTGTGAACTGCATCGCTCCAGCCGCCATCATGACATCGATGATGCGGCAGAGCAATCCGGAAAATTCCACGTTTGACGAAAACAGCTTCTTGAATCTGCGTACGCCGTTGCGCCGTTACGGCACGCCGGAGGAAATCGCGCAGGTGGCGCGTTTTCTCGCGTCGGACGATGCAAGCTATCTCAATGGCGCCATCATCGTGGCGGACGGTGGCATCACGATCAACGGTGATTTGTCCTATCCGGATAAATGAGACGTAGGGGGTGCCGTCGGCGTCCCGCCGTTGGTTATGATAGGTAACAAGCAGGAAGCGCCAGTCTGGATGTTTTTTTGATTGCATCATGCCATGATTCTTATATATTATTAGGCAGATGAATCAAGATTCCATCCAGTCTGGTATGTTTTATTGAAAGGCTTCCAACAACCTATGCAACTGCTACAACAGTATTTGACGTTTTTCTTCCTGTTGACGCCGTTTTTTGTCCTCAGCGTATTCCTCACGATGACGGAGGAATCGGACTTGAAGACGCGTCATTCGCTGGCAGTCCGAATCGCTTTGGGGGCGTCATGCGTCTGCATATCCATTTTCTTCGGCGGCACATGGCTGATGAAACTGTTCGGTATCACAGTTGACGCCTTCCGAGCGGGTTCTGGTGTATTGCTTCTGCTGGTCGCGATCAAGCTTGTGTACGGAGATGATTCCGCTGAACAGCAACGGCATAAGACCAGCGCGGAACTGCTCAGGGATGCAGTCGTGCCATTGGCGGTGCCAATCACCGCAGGCCCTGCTACGCTTGGTACGCTCATCGTCATGGGACTTGAAAAAAGTTCGTGGAATGAAAAGCTTGCAACGGCGGCTGCCATGGTCATGGCCTGCTGGACCATCGGTTTGATGCTCTTTTTCTCAGGCGTCATTGTGCGTGTTTTCGGTCGTACAATCATCGCCATGCTTGGCAAGATCACAGGTCTGATTCTCAGTGCCATCGCCGTGAGCATGATCATCACCGGTGTCCATGCGCTGTGGTTGGCTAATTGATGAAAGACTCGGCGTCATTTATCGCAGAGACACGGTTTGTTTTGCATTATGCCTGCAAAACATTATATTATATATGCATTCACGTGAATGCCGGGGTGCTTACGGCGATTGTCCGAGGCTGAGATTAAACCCGTGAACCTGATCTGAGTAATGTCAGCGTAGGGAGACATGCGCATGCCAATCCAACGATATACCGACATCCTGGCTCCCGTATTTTTCGTAGGAGCTTAGGGAAAATGGAAAAATTGAACCAGATGGAAGCCGCGAAGCGTGGCATCGTTACGGATGAAATAGTTGCCGTTGCCAAGTTCGAGCGGCGTGAAGCAGAATGGATTAGGGAACGCGTTGCCAATGGTCGCATCGTCGTGCCAGCCAATAAGTTGCACACAAGCCTGAAGCCCATGGGCATCGGACGGGAATTGAAGACGAAAATCAATGCCAATATCGGAACGTCGCCGACATCCAGCTGCATAACGCAGGAACTTGCGAAATTGGACGCCGCCATTTCATACGGCGCAGACACCGTCATGGATCTTTCGACAGGCGACAATCTTGACCAGACCCGCCGCGCCATTATCAGCCATTCTGTCATTCCTGTGGGAACTGTTCCCATCTACGAACTGGCCTGCCGTGGCGGAAGCGACGAAGCCATTGATTTTTCAAAGGAGGCCATTTTGTCCGTCATCCGCGACCAGGCGGAACAAGGCGTGGATTACATGACCATGCACTGCGGCATCCGTCCGACGATGCTGCCCGCTGCCCGCGCCCGCAAGATGCGCATCGTCTCACGCGGCGGTGCGCTTATCGCACGGTATATGGCCAAGACAGGCAACGACAATCCCTTCTATGAATATTTCGATGACATTCTCGCAATCTGCCATCAGTACGATGTGACGATTTCGTTGGGCGACGGTTTGCGTCCAGGTTGTTTAGCCGATGCCTCAGACCGTGCGCAATTTGCTGAATTGGCGCAACTTGGAGAATTGGCCCGCCGTTGCCGCGACGCCAACGTGCAAGTCATGATCGAAGGTCCTGGCCATATTCCATTGGACGAAGTCGAAATGAACATGAAATTGGAGCAACTGTGGTGCGACGACGCGCCGTTCTATGTTCTCGGCCCCGTAACGATGGATTGCGCACCTGGTTATGACCACATCACGAGCGCCATCGGCGCGGCTGTCGGCGCATGGCACGGAGCGGCCATGCTCTGCTATGTCACGCCGAAGGAACACATCGGCCTGCCGAATGCCGAAGATGTCCATCAGGGTGTCATCGCCTACAAGATTGCTGCACATGTGGCTGATATCGCCAAACATATACCTGGCGCCATGGAGCAGGACAATGCGATTTCCGATGCGCGGGCGGTTTTCGACTGGGAAAAGCAGTTCGATTTGGCGCTCGATCCTGAAAAGGCCCGCGCCATGCGGCAGGAGGCCATTGAGGAACGGAATTCGCCCACTCCCATGCAGGGGACGCGCAATGGCGAACATTTCTGCTCAATGTGCGGAGCGAAATTCTGCTCCATCCGCGTCAGCAAGGAAATTTGATTGGAGGCACCATCGGCATTTTGCCGTTGGTTGGCGCAGACGGGACGCCCGCACCACACATTCGCATCATTTTTATCATGAGTTGAATGGATTTATACGATTACGGCAGTATATTTTTTTCATGATAACGGCAGAGAGAAACGTCTTCGAAAGAAGACGAACTGTCCACCCAATTTTTGGAGCAATCAAAAATGAAAGCGAAGATTTTGACGGTGCTGGCGATATGCCTGGCAATCGTGTCAATGGCTGAATATGTCATTGACGTACAAGATGATATGAAAATCCGCCTCGGCGGTGACATCCGTGCGCGATATGAAGGATATACATTCAACGTTGCCGCGCCGGATGCAGACAGGATGGGGCACCATTCCACGGAATATTTCCGCATCCGCACAAGGCTGTGGGGCGCGTTTGATTTCGGAGAGGATGTGACGTTTAACCTCCGTCTCGCCAACCGTTTCCATTATGTGACAACCAGCCCGAACCGCCACAACAACAACGGTATGTCCACGTGGGAATTTCCCGATGAAGTCTATGTCGATGCCGCAAATGTCGAAATCCGCAACCTAATTGACGGCCTGTTGACCATTAAGATCGGTCGTCAGGACCTCGGGTTCGGCAACGGCATGCTTTTCGCGGAAAGGACGCCTTTTGACCAAGGCCGTTCCGTTTTCACTGACGGCATCACGCTGAAATTCAAGACGGAAACCGATACATTGACCATCTTCACACTGTACGATGAATGGAAGGACCGCACGGTTTTCATTAACGACCGCAACCGCCGCCTCCATTCGGGCAACATCTTCACACAGGGCATCTATTGGACGCATAAATTTGACGATGCCTTCAATTTGGACGTGTACTATATGTTCAACGATGTCGATGACAAGCAGCCGGAAATGGCGGAACGCGCCCATTTTGCGGATACATCCACAAGTCTGCACACGGCAGGTATGCGCTTCTTTGGAAAATATTCCGTTGTCGATTACAGCTTGGAAGGAGCACATCAGTTCGGTCGTGGCGCGGATGGCGAGCATCTGGACGCGGATTTGATCGACGCGCGATTGAACATCCATCTGTATGACGATTCCGTTTTCAAACCGATTCTTGGCTTCAACTACACGCATTTCAGCGGCGACGATCCTGGCACGGGACGTCTCGAAGGCTGGAATCCGCTCATGACGCAGTGCCCGCTGTGGGGCGAAGAATTGATGCCCATCATGCTCAACGGTATGTGGAGCAATCTGGAGTCGTTCCGCACATACGTATCATTCAATGTCATCAATGACATGAAATTCACGTTGTCCGCTACGGATTATCTGGCGGATGAAAAGAACAGCGCCGTCGCGGGCATGGCTCCGACGGGTGGCGGCGACCATGTCGGTATGCTGCTGAGCGCCATTACATCTTACAAATTCAACAAAAATCTTTCTTTGGTTGGATATGTTTCCCATTTTATGGCGGGTGATTATTTCGCGAACGGCCATGACAGCTACTGGTTCCGTCTGGAACTGAATCTCACATTCTAACTGTCTTTCAGGAAGAGAGAAAGGATAATGGAAGTACATCAACTGAGTCAGAAGGAAAGACCTGAAGCAGGGCTCATCTCGACAGTTTCGTTCCATGGGCGCATCGACAACATGGACGAGCGGACCGCCAGATGGGAGGCGGACACGACGGAAAACTGGGGAGCGTTCGACGACGATGGCAAAATGATGGGCCATATCGTCAACAATCGTTTCCAATGCTATTTGGACGGCCATGTCGTCGAATGTGGCGGCATCGGCGGCGTTTCCGCCCTGCCCGAATACCGCGAAAGCGGCGCTATCCGTGCGATTTTCGCAAAGCTGCTTCCCGCCGCCCGCGAAAATGGCGAAGTCCTTTCGACACTTTATCCTTTCCGCCATTCGTTCTACCGCAAATTCGGTTATGAAACGACTTGTCGTGGAACAAATTACGAGATTCCAACCAATGCACTGCCGCGTATTCGCCATGACGGATGGATCAAGATGTGGCGGCCAGGCAACCCGACGGAAGATTACACGGCTCTTTATACGCAGTTCATCAGTCGCTACAACACGGCCATTTTCCGCGACGATGCGCGGATGGCGAACGTCCATATCAAAGGCGATTGCTATAAAGACCGTTATTTCTGCTACTTGCTGGGAGACGCACAAGGGCCGTCCGCTTACGTGGCGTTTCAGGACTCCGCCCCGAAGCTGAATGTGAAGGATTATGCGTGGAATGGACGGCGCGGCTATCGCGCTCTCATGAATTTCCTCTCGCGTTTCAGCGCAGACTACAGCACGGTCGTGATTCCGATTCCAACCGATTTCGACCTGTTGCCGCTTCTTGACAATCCATATTCGATTACGGCCTCCCCGCTCCGCAATTTCATGTCGCGAGTCGTGAACGTGGAAAAGGCGTTGGCATTGATGAAAAAACCTGCTGGAACGTTGTTTACAGTGAAAGTCATCGACGAGATGATTCTCGCGAACAATGGTACATGGCTCGTGCGCGGTGACGAAGCGATACCGACGGATGTGCGGCCGGACATCACGCTCTCCGAACGCGCCTTAGCCATTTTGGTCGTTGGCGCAGTTGGCTTGTCGGAGGCTGCATTGCGCGACGATGTGGAAATCAGCGGCAATGAAGAGACGCTTCGTCGTGTCTTTGTTCGCAAGCCCATCTATATCGCGGATCACTTTTAATGCTTAATGCTTAATGCTTAATGCTTAATGCTTAATGCTTAATGCTTAATGCTTAATGCTTAATGCTTAATGTAGATGGTGAAAAATATCACTTGGATCTTTTGAATCCCTTTTTATCGCTTGGAAGACCTAGAGTGTGAAATGAAAAGATAAAAAGGATAAAGCGATAAAAGAGGCTTTTCTATGTACACATATATTTCCTTAAGACATGATTTGGAGAAATTGGGCATTCCGCAGGACGGGACATTGCTGATCCATTCGTCCATGAAATCTATCGGCGAGGTGGAAGGGCGGGCGGACACCGTATTGGATGTGTTCATGGATTATTTCCAAGATGCTGGTCTTCTAGTGTTTCCAACGTTGACATGGAGCAATGTCAACGCCGACCAGCCTGTTTTCAATGTTCGTGAAACGCCGTCGGTGGTCGGCATCCTGCCACAGCTGTTCCGCCAGCGGCCAGGCGTCATCCGCTCGTTGCATCCGACGCATTCGTTGGCGGCGTGGGGACGCGAAGCGGCGGCGTTCACGGAAGGGCATGAGCGATTTGATTCGCCTGCATGCGAATTTTCGCCATGGCGGCGGCTTGTGGGCTACAAGGCGCAAATTCTGTTTTTGGGCGCAACGATCGCTCACAATACATTCTTGCATGGCGTGGAAGAATGGGGCCATGCTGCCAATATACTTACGGAGCAAAAGCAGAATCTTGTCGTCATAGACTATGACGGCAAGGAGCATCCTGTGCCATCGCGTCGCCATCAGGGCAACCATTCAGTCTTTTACGATCGCATGGAGCCGCATTTCCGCCGCATCGGCGCGTTGCGGGAGGGCCGTTTCGGCGACGCGCACTGCATCATTCTGGACGCGCCGAAAATCGCCTACTACACAATGGATATGCTAGCGAAATATCCTGCGGCGTTCAACAAAGAATGGCTGGAGGAGCATCCGCGGTTCTTTGAGGAATACAAAGGCTTCTAGAATTCTAGAAGCCTAGAATTCTAGATTTACGCATTCACGATTGGCTGCGTCCAGGCGAATAGTGTCTGTTTTGTGCTGTCTTTCGGCGTCATGATGACTTTCGCACGGATGTAGAGATCGTCGTCTTTTATAGCGTAAGAGGCTTTCAATGAATGTTTTTCCAACATGGTTTCACCGACTTTCGGTGAATAAACAGGAATCTTACGGTCGCGATTGAAGGGACGCTTCTTCAGCCATTCGGGCAGTTCGTCCGTCACGTTTTTCTCGACAAAACGCTGGCAACTACAATCTGTCCCGCGTTTGGTTCCAATGAACAGGATGGTTGCGTCATATCCTTCCTGTGGAAGGATTTCCACGGAAAGCGTCTTGGAAGATTTGTCATACGAAATCGACTTGAATTCAGCTCCCCGGGAGGAATAGAAATTGCCTTTGTACATTTCCTTTATGAGATTGGCAGGCTGCAAGTGGCTGGCATTCACCATGATGTAGCTGAGCCTGCCATGCAAGTCCATGCCGTTGTAGAAACGGTCGTAGTTGTGGATGTCATCACCAGCGACGCCGTAGAGGAGCGGCTGGCCGTTGGTGGCGCGGACGGCGTTCACGACGTCCCACCACTGGTCGGTTGTGACAACAGGTTCATTTTCAACGACTTTGAAAATCGGGCTGGCGCCTGTGTTGGCGATTTCGAAGAAGCGGATGGAGGGATGGGCGATGACATATTCCGGCAGAACGTCGTAGTATTTCCAGAGGGGATGATTGGCGGAGAAAATGACTTCCGAATTGACGCGGCCGACTAATGTGTCGCGAAGGCCGAGGGCGTAGTTGAGGTTGGCGGGAACATCTGATAACCCCTTTGTTTTGAAGGAGATATTAGCGTTAAGGATATTGCAGTGGATGTCTTCACCGTTCAGTGAATTGGCACCGATTTCACAGCCGGGCAGAATCATGAATTTGTCCGGTTCGTCAAGCCTGTTGGCGACTTCGCCGATCGTATCCATGCGGTAGGAGATGGAACCGTCCTCTTCCGTGCGCATTTCGGGGGCGTAGTCCGGATATTCTTTGATGAATCGCTCGATGTATTTCTGAGTGGAAGGGCGTTTGGCCGAATTGATCCAGCAATCGAGATTGACGTGGGCGACGTTGTGGTCGGTCAGATAGATGAAATTCCATCCAATTTTCTTGAAGAGGAGGGCGGATTCCATCGTCGTGGCTTGTCCGTCGGAGACGAGCGTGTGGATGTGTGTATTGCCTCTGAACCATTGCTTGCCGGCGGATGGCTCCGTATAAGGCGTGATGTTGGAATAGGGGATGGCGATGGCTGCTTCTTCTTCGAACGGCAGGTAATTTTCCGATGGGATAGTGATGCTCATGGTTGGTTTCTTTAAGGTCGTTATTTCATCAAATGGCTGTTCATGGAATGGCGGTAGTCGCCGCGCTGGCATTCCATGATGACCTGTATGGAAAGTTCATAGAAATTCTTTTCGAAATCGCAAGAGAACGCGGCATTATGGGGCGTGACGATGAGATTGGGCAATTTCAGCAACGGGCTGTCCGACGGTAACGGCTCGATATGCGTCACATCAATGGCTGCGCCGCCGATTCGATTTTCACGCAAAACGTTTATAAGTGCTTCTTCATCTATGACATCGCCACGCGATGTATTGACTAAAATGGCATTCGATTTCATCATGGCGAATTGCTTTTCACCGATGAGATGGAATGTTTGTTCAGTCAGTGGGCAATGGAGGGAAATATAATCGGAATCTTTCAGAAGTTCTTCCAATGATGCGGGTTGTACATTCATGTTCCGCATGGTCTGCGAGTCTGCAAACGGATCAAAGCAAAGGATGCGCATACGGAAGCCAGCCAGCATTTCCGTCACGCGCCGTGCAATGCGGCCGAAACCCACGATACCGAGCGTACGTCCGCTGATATGCCATCGCATATCGCTTAGCTGGAAGGTTTTGTGCGTATGCAACGCATCATTGGCCTGTGGAATCTGGCGGATGAAAGAAAAGAGTAGCGAGACGGCATGTTCGGCAACGGATTCGGAGATTGATTCAGGTGAATTGCAACAATGGATGCCGAGCTTGGCGGCTGCTTCTACAGGATAACCGTCCATCCCGCTGCCACTGCGGAAGATAGCTTTACAGCGGGTGAGCTTCGGTAGGATTTCCGGCGTGAGGACATAGTTGATGTGGCGCGTCCAGATCATATCTGCATCTGACGCGATGGCAAGAAGTTGCGCTTCCGTCTTGCATAGCGCATAGCGGACTTCGATATTCGGGATTTCGTCCAACCTTTGTGTGACCCATGTGGGAAGTTGATTGCGTTCAGCCGCAATCATGGCGACGATGAATTTTTGATTTTTGATAGTCATATTTCCTTGATGAAAAAGGACATAAGGGATTAGCCAAAGACCTGTCGCGCATGCTTGATTGCTGCGCGGCCCGCGCTGGCGATACCGCCCCAGTCGCCTGCGCAGGCAATCCACTGCATACCGCGTTCACGAGCCTTTGCGTCCACGGCATCCGCCGTGCCGAGAATAATGCCTTTACGATGGACTTTCGCGGCGATTTCGTCGATGACGGCGGCAACTTCCGGATCGGTTGTTTTCGTAAGCTTGCCCATCGTTCCGGAAAGATCGCACGGGCCGATGCAGATGCTGTCGATGCCGGGCACTTCGAGAATTTCATCGAGATTCTTAACTGCCTCAATATGTTCGATTTGCAGAATGATGAACGGCGTGTGTTTGGCGGCCTCCTCATATTCGTCCCACGGAATGCTGCCGTAGCGGGAGCCGCGGCGGACTCCACAGCCGCGGTTGCCGACGGGCGGATATTTGCAGGCGGCGACGGCATAGCGGGCTTGTTCCGCCGTGCAGATCATCGGGATGATGACGCCTGCGGGAGCCAAATCGAGAACAGGTTTGATGATGCCATGTTCGTTCCACGGAACGCGGACAAATGGTGCGCAATCCGTGCCGCGGCAGGCCATGATATGCTGTTTGATCTGGTCGATGGTGAATGGACCATGTTCGGCATCAATCCATGTAAAATCAAAACCAATGTCGCCTGCAAGTTCGCTGACTGTTGAATCTGAAAGTGTTACTACCATGCCCAAGCAGGTCTGTCCACTGTGGATTTTGGCGAGAAATTTTTCCAGATTGTTGATGCTGTCCATATTTATCCTGTTTTTTGAATTTCATACTAACAAAATATAACGGCGGCGAATGGAAAGGCAAAGATTCCATTATAATAATTTCATACGTGTTTCATGCGGAATACGCTTGAAAAAGATGTTTTTTCGGTAAAATTATGGTAATCTGATTTTTATCTTTGCCTTAAAACATACTTATGATCAACCCGTCCGATAAATCCATCCTGCGTAGTCTGGCCGAACAGTATCGCCAGATATCCGATGATTCCATCCAAATGCCGCGTCGCCGCGCATGGAGCCGTCTGAACAGTCTGCTGGACCGCAAGCCGTTGATTTATGTGCGTGCCTTTGCTTTCCGCGAACGCGCAGACTGCCGATTGATTACGAAAGATCCGCTGGCGAGGAGGATGGAGCAATTTTTCCGCTATCAACTGGCATGGTATGGCTTGGGCGATGATTCGATTTTTGAACCTTATCTTACGTTGCCGGCGGTGTTTGCGCATACGGGTTGGGGATATAATGTCAAACTGACACGCGTCGATGTAGAAGGCGGTTCCTTCAAGGCGGACTATCCGATAAAGGATTTGGACGACCTTTCCGGCTTTGTGGATCCCGTCCATAAGATCAACGAAGAGAAAACATTGCAGATGTTCGAGGCGGCAAATGACGCCATCGGCGAAATCCTGCCTGTGGCAATCGATCGCACGCCGTTCTACACGATGTGGCATGGCGACATTGCGACGGATTTAGGCTATCTACGTGGCATGGAAAACTTTATGTTGGATATCATGGATACGCCAGACGAGTTGAAGCGATTGTGTGACCGTATGGGGCGCGGTGTGCTGTCCGTCCATGAACAGGCGGAAGAAGCAGGTGATTGGTCGTTGTTGTCCCATCGCAATCAAGCGATGCCGTACTGTGAGGAACTGCCATGGCCAGCCATGGACAAGTCAGTCAAACGCAATAAGTTGTGGGGCTTCATGGCAGCACAGGAATTTGCATTAATTTCGCCTGAGCATCATGATGAATTTCCATTGCAATACCAACTGCCTATTTTGAAAAAGTTCGGTTTGGTTGCATACGGCTGTTGCGAAGATTTGACGCGCAAGATCAACATGCTGAAACAGATACCGAATTTGCGGCGAATTTCTGTCAGTCCGTTTGCCGATGTGGAGAAATGCGCGGAGGCGTCTGGCGGAAAATATGTCTTGAGCTTCCGGCCACGTCCTGCGCATTTGGTTGGCGACAACTGGAAAGATGTGGCGCTGAATGATTTGCAACATGGCATCGAGACACTTAAAGGGACGAGTTTCGACATAACGCTGAAGGATGTCGAGACATTGGAAGGCGATGAAAACCGCGCAAAGGAATGGGTGCGGCTGGCACGGGAAACTATTGCGAAATACTGCTGATTAAATCATTGATTTGGAACTACAAAGGGAGCGAAATTTCAATATCTTGAAAACCACAGATGACACAGATTATACAGATTTTTCACAAAATACTTTGCCGCCATCGGCATTGATTCTGAAACATCTGTATTTTCCCTAGGCCTTTAGTTTTAAGGTCTTAGGTTATTCAAAATCGCTGATGCGATTTGCGGAAGCGACAAGCGGTATTCGTTGCGCAGTTCGGCTAGTGAACCATGGGGGATGATGGCGTTGTCAGGCCATGTGAAGGATAGGATGTTAGGTTCCAACTTGGCATGGGATAAAGCATTGCGGATGCAGTGCGTCAAGATGTCAGAATTGTTGTCGTCTAGGATGACTTGTGGTGTGTCGGCGAGAGCGACGGCCGTGGCATCGTCAAAAGGCAAAAGAAAACGCGGGTTGACGATGCGTGGCTGGATGGACGGTTGGTCGGCTTGCAGGAGTTTCACGAGTTCGAAAACGCGGGCGATTTCGGCGCCGCAAGCCCAGATGGTAAGATTAGGGTTAGACGGATCTTGCATAATCCAAGCCTTGTGTGATTCCAACGATGGCGGCGGTTGAATGCCAGCGGGCAGCCCTGTCAGGCAAGTGGCTCGGGGATAGCAGATGGCGACGGGAGACGACAGTTGCCAGGCAAACGAAAGCATTTTTTGCATCTCATCATTATTGGATGGTGCAAGTATCGTTAGATTAGGCATTTGACGAAGGAAAGAAAGCGAGTAGAGACCATGGTGCGTCGGTCCGTCTGGTACGGCACCTGTGCGGTCGATGCCGATGATGACGGGAAGGTTGTTGAGGCAGACGTCGTGAAAGACATTGTCCAAGGCGCGTTGGAGGAATGTGGAATAAATGGCAACGACGGGGCGGAGGCCTTGGCTGGCGAGCCCCGATGCGAAGGCGATGGAATGTGATTCCGCGATACCTGTGTCAAAGCAACGTTCTGGATATTTATCTATAAAATTCTTGAAACCAGTGCCTTGCAACATAGCAGGGGAAATAACAACCAGTTCGGAATGCTGCTCTGCCATGATAGTGACGGCTTGGGCGAAGGAATCGGAAAACGAGAGGCTTGTTGATTTCTTAAGTGGTTCGCCTGTCGTGATATCGAAAGGGGAGATGCCATGGAAATCGTCTGGATTCGTTTCAGCGGGCTTGTATCCTTTTCCCTTGACGGTGAGCAGATGGAGGAGGACAGGGCGATCGGAAGGAAGTTTGGGTATGATGCGGCAGAGTTCTGCGATGTCGTTGCCATCGACAGGGCCGAAATAACGAATTCCAAGTTCTTGGAAAAGAACACCATCGGACATAAACAGACCTTTGACGGCATGTTCGGCGCGCCGCAGGAGGCGCTTGAATCCTGCGAAACGCTCGCCCCTTGAACGGATGACGCTGCGGACGCGATTGTAGAATCGTCCCGACAAGATGCGGTTCAGGCATTTTCGGAGGGCGCCGATGTTCGGCGAGATGGACATCTGATTGTCGTTGAGAATGATAAGCAGATGTTTACAGGAGGAAGGAATATTGTTGAGGGCTTCCCATACGATGCCGCAGCCGAGGGAGCCGTCGCCAATGACGGCGATGGAATGGCCTGGTTCGTTCTTCAGAGCTTTGGCCTGCGCGGCACCTAGAGCTTGCGAGACGGCGACGCCTGCATGACCCGCATAGACAACATCGCAGGGTGATTCCTCAGGACGCGTGAAGCCTGAACAGCCATCGATGGAACGTAGTTTCTCAAATGATTTTTCACGTCCTGTCAGCAACTTATGAGCGTATGACTGATGTCCGACATCAAAAAACAAACGGTTGTCTCCCGCAAAATCGAAGAACTTATGGAGAGCGACGGTGAGTTCGACAGCACCGAGACTGGAGGCGAGATGGCCGCCCTGACGGGCAGTCGTCTCTAGAATCCGTTGACGGAGTTTAGCGCACAGTTCGCGCAATTCGTCAACGCTATAGTTTTTCAGTTCTTGATGTGTAGGGAACGGAGACATGCTGAAAATCTGGATGAAAAAACAGGAATCAAAACGATTTTACAGGGAAGAAACGAATGGTAAATTATCTTTAATGTATTGTTTTTTGTGTGAATTTAAAACAGAACAAGAAAAAAGAAAATCATGTGCGTACGATATCTTAGCCCAGACAAGATGAAGGAAGTGCAGCAAATCGTTGATGCGCTGGGGAATGTGTCGATTCGCGTGCCTGAAAACGAATTGGCGGCTCGGGCAAATCCAGAAGTCGGGCCAGGCGTGACGGCTCCCATTATCGTGATCGGTCGCATTATGATTTCGGGCAAATGGGGCTTTGTGAAATGGGACGGCAAGGGGCTGGTCTTCAATGCACGCTGTGAGTCGCTGACCACAAGCCAATTCTTTTCTCCGCACATCATGCGTGGCCGTTGCCTCGTGCCTGCGATGGCGTATTTCGAATGGGAGCATGGGCCAGGTGGAAAACGTGGTCGCAAATACAGAATCCGTGCGGCGAATGGCGGGATGCTGTTCATGGCAGGTCTTGGGAGGCGACATCCGCAGCTAGGCGTTGAATACACGGTCATTACACGCAATGCCATGGACAGTGTCAAAAGCATCCACGACCGTATGCCGTTGTTATTGGACAGGGAGTCAAGTCTGCAATGGCTTGCGCCCGAATGGAATCCGCAATTGCTAAAACAGGAGAGTGTGAAAGTGCTTCCTGAACTGGCGGAATAAGATGCTTTGCTCAATTCCCCAAGGGTAGCTTGTGGAAGCCGCGAGGCGACCATCCGCTACCCTCCTGAAAAATAGAGCGTTACATATATAATTTAAAAATAAAGAATTATGAATTGGCAAGTTCAATGTCTTTTGTCTTTGCAATCCATTCACGTAGATATTCTTCCGTCGGAAGACCGATGCCCATGACGGAGTTCGCCTCGAAGACAAGACCGTCCAGACGGCCAGCCTTCAGCATCTCCAACCCGAACTCGCATTGGAATTTCATCAGCTCCATATCAACGGCTTCGCGCGTTGTGAAATCGTACATATAGATGCCAAGCAGCTTCTTATGATTCGGACATGCTTTTTCGGCCTGTTGGAACCGCTCCGGCAGAAGCGGCAGTTCCTTGGACTGCCATGTCCAAAAGACCAAGCCGTCCAGCAGATCCAGAACGGATTTTGCGACATTTTGGATATTGTGCATGTACGCCGTCACATAGACGGGCATGGGATGGGCGGCGGCTGACAGTTTGCCGCGAATCTCCTGAATGCACGCAAAGAGTTCGTCTGTATGTTCTTCTGGCTTTTCGCCAAAACGCGAGAGGAAATCGTCGAGATATGCGCCGCAGACATTGTCGTATTTATGTGACAGATCGCAGATGAACGTTTCTTCATTTCCGTTCCGCCATCCGCCGCTGCCGCAGGAGCTCCACATCACGCGTTTCAGAGGACGGAAGCTCTCGCAGTACTGATAGGCATCGAGTGTGAATGGCACGGGCTCGGCGTTGTCCCCCGTCACCATGATGATGTTTGGCACGCCCAGCATGAATGCACCTTCCGCTGGCGTGATCCGCGAGCCACAGCGACGTTTCCCATGACCACGTCCCAACGCATCCAGAAGCGTATCATCCTGATGCGCACGAACTCCGAAAAGCCAATATTTGTCAACAGCCCTTGTCATCTTTTCCTCCTGTGTGAAAAAGGCCGCGGATTCTCGTCATGAACCAGCGGCCTTCCATTGTTATATACGTTATTGCAAGTTATTCCTCAGCGGGGGCTTGAGCAGGGTCTTGCGGAGCGTTTTTCTTCTTGATGAAATTCAACAGAGTCTTTACGTCGGCTTCCTTCACGTCGAAAGCGATTGCCATGCGCTTCGCTTCGCAGGTGCATTTCAACGTGTCAAGTAGCGCGAATTCGCCACCCAACGCGCCGACGATGCCGGGCTTGAACTGCGGAAGCATCGGGGCGATCATGCCGTCCCAAAGCTGACCTTTCAGCAAAGCGGCATCTTCAGGCTGGCCGAGATCCAGATTCAGTGCGACGGTCGCTTTGTCGTCAAACTGCTTCACAGTGAACGAAATACCATCTGCGTTCACGAACGCCTTTGCGGCGGTCTTTTGGGGATCGCCTTCCTGTCCCTTTGCGGCTTGGGTGCCAAGAAATTCCTTCAACTGCGGCAGCATGCCAAGGGCGAGGAAGGCTGTTTCATTGTCATCGAACAGACGCTTGATGTATGGATTCTTTTCGGCGGGAGTTTTGGAGGCGATGCGGTCCAATGCGGTGAAAACGCTCTTTTCCGTACCAAAGAGCAATATCTTGCCGTCGGCTAAAAATGCGCAGCGCAAATTGCGGAATTCCTTCGGGAAATCAACCGTGTCATCCGTTTCCTTGAGGTCAATGGCAAAAATCTTTGCGCCGTTGCGTTCCACGATGTTGAAATCAGCCTTATCCATCGCGTCGCCGTTGCCGCATTTCTTGTCTGCATCCAACAGGGCGGTCTTAACCTTTTCAGGAGTAAGAGCCTTTTTCAGTTCGACAACGAATACCATATCAATCAGGCTGAGGTCAGGTTCGCCCGCATCGAACTGCATATTGCCGATGGATACGCTGAGCTGCCATTTCACGCCGTCATCGTCCTTCAATCCCAAATTCGCCTTCAGGGTTTCATAGACTTCGTTTACCTTCTTCTGATCGCCTCCCGCTGCGACGGCGTTCTTGGCCATCGTCTCTTGGAAATCGGTAATGTATGGCTTCAGCGCCTTCGTCATAGGATTGTCTTCCACTCCATGCCCGTCAACATACAGGACAAGCGGAGCCTTTGGCACGAGAGCCGCATCAAAAATTTCCTTGGACGTCTGCGCGCGCAGCATCCCGAACATCATCGTAAACGCCAATAGCCAGGTGATTTTCTTCATTGTGTCTTCCTCTTGTTGGTTGATCTCTTCTCTTTCTTAATCAATCTACCTTATTCAATATATCCTTTTAGTGAATTTCACAGAAGGGACAATGCTTCAATCTTCACTGTATATCTTGTAGTCAAGTTTTGCAAATTTTTCCAAAAATTCTACTTAAAATATTCTCAAATCGTCAAGAAGGCATCTGTATTGTCAAAAAGGCAATCGCGCCTATGCCAAACAATACGGCGATGATTTTCTGCATCGTCATCTTTTCCTTCAAGAAGACGGCACTCAGAAGAAACGTCCCCAGAAAGCTCATCTGCGCAATCGGATTCACGACGGATGCGTTCCCGCAGGCGTTCATCTGCGCCATGAAAAACACGATGCCCGCGACAAATACGCCTGACGTGACGCCGATCAACCAGTCGTGTTTCGTCGGCAATGACACTTTGTGTTCGCGGAACAGGGAATACAGCACGCCGCCGGCCAGCCAGAAGAAGGCGTTTAGCTTCGTAACACCGTTGGGATCCGCCTGATGGCTGAATCCATATTTGTACGACAGTCCCATTCCCGCTCTAAGTACACTGGCAAGAACGGCTAATGTAAAGCCAAGCTTCGCTTTCGCAGCATCCTGCGCCGCCGTTTCCGCCGTCCGTTTCGGGATGAACGCCATGACCGCCACGAATGCGCAGACCACTCCCGCCACGATGCGCCATGTCAACGGTTCGTTCAGAAACAGAAATGCGCCGATGACAACGAGAACCATGTTGAGGCGGTATATCGTCGAACTGACGCCCGCGCTTTGATAGCCCATCGACTCAATCAGTAAGATATTGCCTACCAATGAGAAAAATCCTGAAATGACCCCCCACAGAAGCGTGGCTTGAAACGTCGTCCCCTCCGCGTGCGGCAGCCAGACCACAAACGCGAACCAAATCAGCCCGACAATCGACACAAACAGCCCGCATGACCGCCGCCTCGCTCCGCCACCGCCAGCGGAGCTGTTTGCGAACAGCTTGAATATGAAATCGTTAAGTGCCGAAAAAAATAAGCAGCAGAATGCGTAGGTAATGGCCATGTACAGTCCTTTATGCAAAATCCAACCATCCTGCGGAACCCTTCTCCATGTCGTCAAGTCTATAATATAATGTAAATTTGCCATGAAGATTTGAAAATTCGGCAAAAAAATGAATATTTAGTTGTTTGACCAAATCGACGGCAACCGATAAAACCGCTCAATCATCCCTTCGTCCATGAACTCCAAGGATACAAGCAACCCTTCAAAACAGGATATTTCGGCATCCGCCCAGCCGACCATCCCGTCAGTAAAAGACGCGACGGTCGTGATGGCGACGGACGGCGGAAAGCCCCTGCCTGGCTCGCCTGTCAACGAGGAGGTCAAGCACATCAGCCTTCCAGGCTTCGAAATCCTTTCCTGCCTCGGAGTCGGTGGCATGGGTTCCGTCTTTTTGGCGAGGCAGACCAGCCTGAACCGCTATGTCGCCGTAAAAATGATCAAAAGCGAGTTCGCAAAACTCCCGCGCTACCGCGACAGGCTCGTTTCGGAGGCTCGGACGATGGCCGCGCTCAACCACCCGAATGTCGTCGCATGCTATGACATCATCACGACTTCCGACCACATTTTCATCATCATGGAGTACATTCCTGGCCGTCTGACTGTGAAGGATCTTTTCCTGCGGTTCGGCTGCCTCACTGAAGAAGATGTCGTCAAAATCCTCACGGATGTCGTCGAAGGACTTGCATACGTCAATCAAAAAGGATATATTCATCAGGACTTGAAGCCCGACAATCTCATGATTTGCCGCGAGACGAACGGTCCCACGAACACGCCGTCCGCCATCTTGAACACGCCTGGAAACCGCATCGTCATCGGCGATTTCGGTATCTCACGCTCCATACGGAAATCTGACGGCGAAAAGTCCAATGAACAGGACAATAGGACAATTGTCGGAAGTCCCGTCTATATGCCGCCCGAACAATACTTTACGCCTGAAACCATTGACTTTCGTGCAGACATTTACGCCTTGGCGTCCACCGCCTATCTCCTTCTGACAGGTATGCTTCCCTTTAGTATTGAAGACAAGGAGGAGCTCATGCAGTACAAGCGGACGCACGGCGTGCCAAATCCATGCGAACGTGCCGACAACATCAGCGGTGAGCTCGGTCACATCATCATGCACATGGGCAGGCCGCGCCCCGAAGAACGATATCTCTCCTATGACGACCTGCTGAACGACCTGCATCGACTCCAGACCATGAAGAATATCTGGTTTCGTGTTGCCGACCGCGAAGCCACGAAACGCGCCTTCCGCCACGGCGCGTTTCTGTCTGCCGCCATCGCGCTCATTTTCATCCTTCCATTCATCATTCGAAAATATGTCTGGAAGCCATATTTTACTCCTGCACAAATATCTATGGCACAATCACTTGCATTTTGGGAAGACGATGATTTGCAAGGATGGACGCGGATGCCGCCCGACATCGAGGAGCCGCATGTTTATCTACGCGGCATGAACACGACGGAGCCGCTTGTCCTCAAACGGCAGCTCGCCCCTGGAGACATCATCTCGTTCCAAGTCCGTTTACACGGCACAAGCCAGATGGTCTTCGGTCTGCGTAACGATGACGGCCCATGTCTGCAAGTCGCCTGGCGGCGCGGCGAAGGTCGCAAAATGGATTTCATGCTTTCCACAGAGAAACGACCTTTCTCCTTCATCGGCGAATTCAGCGGCAAGCCGGCCAACAAATGGATGCCGTTCCAGATTCAATTCGAAAAAACGCAAGCCATTATCCTTTCAGATAATAAGATACTCAGCGTGGCTCATTTCAAGGAGCCTCTTGAACGCTGTAAATTCTTTGTTTCCCTTGGAAGAAATCGCTACATTGAATTAAAAGACGTCTATATCGAAGAATCTCCAAAGACGAAATCCAACTGAAAACCAAATTCTTAACCATGTCAAATAAAACTATTTGGATCATTTCAGGCGAAGCTTCAGGCGATGACTATGGAGCAGGGCTCGCACGCGCATTGAAAAAACGCTGCCCAGACATCGCGCTCAAGGGGATGGGCTCTGAGAAGATGCGCGCCGCAGGAGTCGAAATCATGGTCGATTCCACGGACTTGGGCATCGTCGGCATCGTGGAGGTATTCCGCCATATCCTGTTCTTCATCAAGTTGTTGAAGGACATGACCAATCGTGCGGCGGCCGAACGGCCCGATGCCGTCGTGATGATTGACTATCCAGGCTTCAACCTGCGTTTTGCGGAACGATTGCATGCAATCGGCATTCCCGTCGTCTATTACATCAGCCCGCAGGTGTGGGCTTGGAAGGCGGGTCGAATTCCGAAACTCGCGGCTTGTGTCAACCGAATGCTGTGCATATTTCCTTTTGAACCAGATGTTTATGCAAAGACATCGTTGCGTGCGGAGTTTGTCGGACATCCACTATTGGAGACGTTGGCCCCCTACACGAGCCAGCCGGAAAACCGTGATCAGAATCTTGTCATTCTGTTACCAGGCTCCAGAAAAGCGGAAATCACACGCCTCCTGCCGGAGTTCCTCCGTGCAGCCAAAATCCTCAAGTCGCAGAATCCAAATCTGCGTTTCCACGCGCCGATGCGTAATGCGAAGGCGATTGACATGGCGAAGTCCATCATCGCTGAACAGCTTGCGGGAGAGGATGTTCCGAAGCTGGAATTCAGCGCGGCGGATGCCCGCGAATGGCTGCGCAAGGGGGCGGCGGGAATTGCCGCCAGCGGCACCATCACCGTCGAGGCGACCATTCTCGGCCTGCCAGTCGTCGTCGCCTATAAGCTCAATTGGCTGTCATGGCAGTATGCCAAACGCGCCGTCAAACTTCCGAGCATCACGATTGCGAATCTTGTCACAAAGGAAACCGTTTTCGAGGAGCGACTTCAGGATGATGCGACTCCGCAGAATCTTGCGACCGCACTGGCCGACATCATGCCTGGCGGCAATCGTCGCGAACAGACCATCAACGGCATGAAAAAGTGCGTCAAAATGCTCGGCGAAAACTGGCCCGTCAGCGACAACGTCGCCAAAAACGTCCTCGAAGTCGCAGGCCTGACATGACGACGTGAGGCTGTGGCGCGCGCGTCCCGCCTGCGCCTGCAGGACCGCTACCGAATTGATCCAAATGCGGCCACGGCTTCATCTACCGTCATCTTTCCAAGACTTACCAGCCAGCCAGCCCTACTGATCTGCGAAGATGCCTTGTCATTTACGCCCAGCTCGGATATATTTATAAACCGTTGTCCATCAAGCTTTTGAAAAGGAGCATATACGCTGTCCAGCGACATATCCGCACAGGGGGTCACCATTCGTTTGATATTCGCCATTTGATTCAGTTCGTCAGCACACACCAGAAAACGCATGAATTCATTGGCCATCTCCAGATTTTTGCTGTGTTTGTTGATGCCAAAACCAATCGAAATTGCATTGATGAAGTAACCGCCCTTGTCGGTGGAAGGTACGGGATGGAAACTGTACTTGAAGGGACGGGCTGTGAAAGCCTCCGATTTGGCCTCCCGTTTTTTAGTGCCGGATACGGTGTTTCCTGATGCGAGCATCATGGGGACATCACCCTCGAAAAAGCGGAGAATCACCGCATCATAATTGTCCTTCAGCGCACTGCAGCTTTTCAAGTTCAGATAGCCGTGTCCCATGAAATCCGCAACCAGCGTCAGAGCATCGCGAATGTATTTTCCAGCCTCCGGCTTCATCTCGTTCATTTCCTTCAGCGCGGTCTCGTTTCCTTGAATCTGTCCGCAGAAATAGGGAAAGAACAAGGGGTAAAGAAGATCTCCCGCCTCTTTGCTGCATGCCAGAATCGGATCGTTGTATCCAGCCTTTTTCAATGTTTCACAGACGGAGAGCAATTCGGCGTAGGTTGTCGGAACGGTTAGTTTTTCCTTTGCAAAAATATCTTCATTGACCAGCATGCCATAGGTGGTGGTGTAAACCGGCACGCTGAGGATTTGCCCGTTCGCGTCCTTTTTCAGCAGATTTTCGCGAATGCAGGAAAGATCAATACCCAATGACGGGTCGGCCAGATTCTCGGAGGCCGCAAGGATGTCAGCGCCATCCGGCCAGTTTCCCATCCAGGGAAAGGTGAAGAAGATGTCAGGGGCTTCGCCGCCGGCCAGAGCCGTGGACAGGATTCTGCTTCCGCCCTTTCTGTAACCGTCCATGAATGTGTAGGTCATTTTGACATTGGGATAGTATTTGGAAAAGCGGTTGAATTCTGCTTCCAGCGCCTCGAAGTTGTTGTAATGCCCCACGACGGTGATCGAGCATTCCGTTTTTGCATCCAGCTTTGGCACGAATCCGGCGTTGCTCTCCTGGGACTTGGGCTCTTCTTTTTTACCGCAGGCTGTCAAACACAGAATGAATGTCAGCAACAGTGCATGCAGCGCCCATTTTCTTCCATAGTTTTTCATTTTTTTGTCTCTTCTTTGATCCGTTTGATTTCCTTGAGAACCCGTTTCATATCCACAGGCTTGGCAATATGACCGTTCATGCCGACAGCCATGCACTCCGCCACATTCTCGGAAAAAGCGTCCGCCGTCATGGCGATGATGGGAATTCCGGACGCCCATGGATCGCTCAGCCCACGAATGGCCTTTGCTGCTTCAAGACCATTCATGACAGGCATTTGAATGTCCATGAAGATCAGATCGAATTCACCCTGATGAGCCTTTTCCATGCGTTCCACAGCCTGACGGCCGTTCTCGGCGCGTTCGGTCTCCACGTCATGCATCTCCAGCAACGCGGAAATGATTTCCCAGTTCACGTCGTTGTCTTCAGCTATCAGAATTCTCATTCCCGCAATATCGGCGGCTTCGTCATCCTGTTCGCTTTGAGCCTTTTCGTTGCCCAGCAGTTCGTTCAGCTTGTTATACAGCTTGGAACGGAATAGCGGCTTGCTGATGAATCCGTTGACTCCCACCGCCTTGGCCTCCTCCTCTATATCCGACCAGTCGTAGGCTGAAATCATCAGAATCGGGACGTCGTCCCCCAGTTTGGCACGGATTTGCCGCGCCGCCTCGACACCGTCCATGTCCGGCATTTTCCAATCCAGTATGACAACCCGATAATCATTGCGTTCCGATACGGCATGAACCGCTTCGGCGCCGCTTTGAACCGTGTCGGCTGTCACTCCTATGGCGGTCAGCTCTTCCTTGCCAGTCTCCAGAAGCACATTGTCATCATCGGCCAGCAACACCCGCATGGAAGGCAACATCATTTCATCAATGAGCTTGTCCGCAATCGGAAGCTCCAGAACAATGGTAAATGTCGTTCCTTTGCCCACTTCGCTCTGGCAGTCAATGGTGCCGTGCATCAGGTCGATCATCTGCTTTGTAATGGCGAGCCCAAGGCCGGTGCCCTGGATCGTGTTCACACGGCTGTCGGTCTGCCGTGAGAAGGGCTGATACATTTTCGCCATGAATTCCGGCGTCATGCCCATGCCTGTGTCGGCAACGATGTAAGTAAGGCGGACGGTTTTCTCCGTCGCCCCTGGTTCCTCCCGCATCTCGACATTCACCCTGCCGCCTGGTTCCGTATATTTGATGGCATTGGACAGCAAGTTAATGTATATCTGGTTGAGACGCAATTGATCCGCATACAAATATTCATGTTCAAATTGACTGACTCGGAAGTTGAAGTCGATATTCTTTTCCTTTACCATGGGATTGGACATGTTGACCAGGTTGTCGGCACATTCCACAATGGAGAAGGTAACAGGCGTCAAGTTCAGCTTTCCGCTTTCAACTTTGGAAATATCCAGAATATCGTTGATCAGTGTCAGAAGGTGGTTGCTGGCCAGATTGATCTTTTTCAGATTATCACGAACCGCCGCGCTGTCCTCCGCGTTCTTCCCGGCAATGGTGGTCAGGCCGATGATGGCGTTCATCGGAGTGCGGATGTCATGCGACATGGTGGACAGGAAATCCGTCTTTGCATGATTGGCGCGGTCCGCGGCCTCAGCCGCGGCCTTCAGCTGACGGTTGAGATTCATCATAATGACGAGATTGAACACCAGCAGCAAAAACAGGCCGGCGCCAACAATGCCCACCAGCGTCCAGCTCATTTCTGCTTTGTTCAATTCTTTCATCGTTATCATCGTGACGATCGTCCAGTCGTCCGTCGAATTGACGCGCGTGTGCGCGACGATGCTGCGTTCTTCGGAAGAATTGTTGATCTCAACAATGCCGGGCGGCCCCATGATGCTGTTTTTCAGGCTTTCCACCGCCGCTGGACTGGCACTGTTATAGGACTGATAGAACTCGTAAAAATTCGAATTTTTGAATGAATGCCCTTTGATGATGTAATCGCCAACCGCGTCAATCAAAGAAACTTCCGCGTTTTTATAATCCTCCGTGGGGAAAACCCACTTTTTCTCAAAGGCGGAGACAGGGATGATCCGCAGCAAAAGCGCAGCTTGAGGTGCGCCCGTCCGGGCGTTCTTCAACGTGATGGGACAATAAAAGGCAAGCGATTGAAGCGCGTTGATCGGATTGGTATAGGCGCGGGTTACATTGACGGTGTGGTTCTTTTTGACCAATTTGCCCAGACCATCGGCAAAATTGACAACATTTCGATAAGAAACTGTATAGTTCCCCGCATTGTGCAGCTGGGCGGCGGTGGACAATCCCGTCAGCCCTTGTTCCCCGTCAAACAGAATATGAGCCATGACGTTCGACGAAGAAATGGAACTCCGCACAAAGGAAATCGCCTCCTCGGTGGTCATACGGTTTGAATTGATGTGATTTGCCCAGCTCTGGCAGACCTGCTCTTCTCCAAGCAGGTAATTCGTGGCCACATTTTCCATGGCCACGGTCATATTCTCAAATGCCGCCGTTTTCGTGGAAAAGTTCCTTTTCTGCTCGCTGCTGACATGGAACATGATCAGAACCAGTAGCAGCGCAATGATCAGGATATTTCCTATCAATATCAAAGTTTTCTTCATCAGGTTTTCTTCCCTTCCGTCAATCGCAGATCAAGCTTTCTAACGTCACTACTGGCAAAATAGAAGATATCCCCAAAGGGACACATTATACATATTATAACTCCACGCGCGCGAGAGAAAGTGAAAAAGCGTCCTTTTTTATGTAAATGATTACAGCTCCCGTTAAAAACGTAACAAAAAAAACAAACAGCCATTATGAAAGATAGCACGGTTCTGTGGAATTGCAATCTTTCAAGGCGGTTCGCGATAGCGACATGAGGACACTGCTCATCAAAACCAAGAAATTCGCCAACGGGCATTCTGAGAATCTCACGATGTCGTTGGCCGATATCCTTCCCGATGGCAAATGCCGCAAGCAGGCCATCGATGGCATGAGGAAGTTCGTCCAAAAGCCCGGCGAAAACTGGCCTTCAATAACAACATTGCCAAAAACGTCCTCGAAGCCGCTGGTCTTGCGTGACAGTAATTGCGTGTTATTTTCTCATATTATCTCATGTCTTACCAATAAATTTTAGTCGTATCTGTTTCCGCTCCCGGTTCGAGTCCCATGTCAATTTGGTTCTGAAATTTGAGAGGTGAAACTTGAGAAAATGAAGATGGCAACCATAGGATTGGGAATGAAGATTATACCCCAATTATCAATAGATAAATTTTTTTTGATATAATGATATTATGTACTATATTGAATATATTTTTGATTATTGAGTGTCAAACAAACATGAAAGACAAAAAGGAGAAATGCAGTAATGTCAGACGAAAAAACAGATTGGATTATTAACTCTCTGTCTCATACGATAGGAAAAGATTACGAGAATTATGTTGTGACTGGCATTTGGCATCGTCTTATCGCTAAAGGAATCATATTAAAGCCTGTGACTCAACAATATGTGCGTCGTGATAATGGATATTCATTGCTGGATTTATTTTTTCCATCGATAAATGTTGCTATCGAATGTGACGAAGGACAGCATTTTATCCCCCACGGAAATGAATATACTACAAACGACAGGAAACGCGAGAGTGAAGTACTTCGGGAATTAGGGGCCCTGGAAACTATGCCCAAATTGATAAGAATCAATGCAACACAATCCTTTCGGGAGATTGACAAGTACATTGAAGATGCTACAGAGGAAATCATCAAGAAATACCAGGAGTGCAACTGTCCTTCCTGGGAACTCATTAATCCAGTAGAGTATGTTCAACAACATGGTCAAATTAGTGTTAATGACAATTTGTTGTTTAGAACAACAGCGGATGTACTGAATGCTTTAGGGGCACGAACCCATAATGATACACCATATAGTCAATGGGGATCTGGTTTAGCAGTAATTAATGATGGAAGATTTGTTTGGTTCCCACATTTGACTACGGATGAGAAGGCTACTGACAAATGGTGTAATTATCTAAAAGATTCTGAACATATTGTTGAAAAAGCATACCGTGACAAACCAGATGACATTTGGTGTAAAAGAGCAGCGGAATTACGTCAAGGACATCCTGCCAGATATTTAGTTTTCGCAAAAGCAAAGAATTCACTTGGACAATCTGGATATAGATTCATGGGAATCTTTTCGATGGAAAAATGCAACATCTCCACTCCACCATTCATCACATATTGGAAAAGAATAGCTATTTCAGCAGAAATCATAATTAGGCAATAATATTACGACGGAACTCTCAAAAGTTCAAACGCAGGCTTTTCAAGCCGCGGCAACCGCCCGCAGGGCGTGACCATTCGTAGCCGCGGCAACCGCCCGCAGGGCGTGACCATTCGTAGCCCACGGTGGGCATGTGGAGGACATGGCGCCCGTCAGGGTGCGACTATAGTGGAAATCGTTTGTGACTTTTGAGAGCCGCATCTATTACTACAACTGATACAATCAGATAGAACATATTACATCCCTTAAGAGAATGAAAATATTAGCACAAAAGTGAATCTCCTGAAAAGAGAATCAAAAATATAACAGGGGAATTCAACAATGAAAAATAGCTACATTCAAGAAAAAATGATTGAATGAATTTACTTTCATCAATTATTCGTTAAATTAATAAAGGAAAAATATAAAAAGAAGATATCTGTTGATCGTTCATATCATACTTTTGTAACCTTCATTAGTTATATGTCATATTGTTTTTTTCATATTGAATAAGTTTACTTCCATCAATTGTTTGTTAAAAAATTAAAAGTCAATTATTTGAAAGATTTTAAAAGGAGAAAACAAACAGTGAAACCTATCTGTCCAAACTGTGGTGCTGATGCGACTGGTGGCTGGTGGGTCTGTGAGGATTGTGGCAAGGTTTTTTGTTCGAAGTGCGACAAGATGTGCGCTTGTCCACGTTGTGCTTCACACAATACCAGAACGATGACAGATTGGCGAGAGTTCCAAAAACTAGTTAAGAACTCCCAGAACTAAAGGAAACCTGTTATACAACATAACAGCGATACCGTTACAACCGCGCCACCGAGGTCGCATGCCGCGCAATGACTCCCTGTTTGACGGGATGCTCATCACGTTCGGCTGCGGCCTCGGCCACTCTAACACTTTTAGTCTTTCCTTCCACATTCCGACAGTCTGGCAAAGGAGCAGCACGCTTCGGCGGCAATGATTCCGCCGTCGAAAATCATACCTCATGGGATTAAATATTTGAATAAAATCTCAAAACCATGGTTTACAATTTCATAAAACTTGTTTTATTTACAAAAGGCAATTCAATCAAATAAACTAGACCAGAGGTAAACCATGACAAAACACAATTGCATCTTGATCTCAAATCCATCAGAGGCCGCCTACAAAGACAATACGAGCATTGTCAATGTGGAAATCGAAGATGGCGTGACGGAAATCGGCGACAGCGCGTTCAAAGGCTGTACGGCTCTGGAAAACATTATCACTCCCAACAGTGTCACGAGAATCGGCGAGAGGGCATTTGAAGGCTGCACGGCTTTAAGAAGTATTGTCATTCCAAACAGTGTAACGGAAATCAGCGCCCATACGTTTCTATACTGTACAGCCCTGGAAAATGTTATTATTCCAGGCAGTGTCACAAAAATCGGCGATGTTGCATTCGGTGGCTGCACACGTATGACCAATATCAATATTCCCGACAGTGTCATAGAAATCGGTCGCTGTGCGTTCTCTAAAACAAGTCTAACGAGTATCGTCATCCCTGACAGCGTCACGAAACTAGGTTCATGGGCGTTCTTTCGCTGTCAGGATCTGACCAGTGTTGACATACCGAACAGCATCGAAAATATAGGAGTGCATACATTCGCCTCCACAGGTCTGATCAACGTCTATATTCCAAACAACGTCACGGGAATCGGCCCGAGTGCTTTTAAAAATTGTCGTAACCTGTCCAGTGTCACCATCACAGCCACTATCATTTTTATCTGTTCATCTGCCTTTTCCAATTGTCCTCAATTGAAAAGCATCGTTGTTTCCACCGGCCCAGACAGTACCATTTGGATTGCTCCACATGCATTTCGCGGATGCACGGGATTGAAACACGTCATTGTTCCCGCCGACGGCACAATCTGGCCTGATGCCTTTGAAGAATATACCACTGTAGAAAGGCTGTAAGCCTGAAGAGAGGAACAGGCAAAAACTCTGCGGCACTGTGCAAAAATAACTGGCTCATAAAGCTTGCATTTCCATCTTGTATATGCTAGATTTTCTATTTGCATAATTGTTGCCACAACATTCATTTTAAACAAACATGTTCGAAACAGATACAGCGCATATCGGCGTGACGGTACTTGGAAGCGGCAGTTCCGGCAACGCCACCATTGTCCATTGCGGAGGGGAGGGCGTCCTTATCGACGCGGGCTTCAGCTTCCGTGAATTCATTCGCCGCTTCCGGGAGAGCGGGCTGGCGGACTCTGTCCGCCTCCGCGCCATTCTTGTCACCCATGAACATGAAGACCATGTCAAGGGGCTCCGTGTCTGCGCGGAAAATCTGGAACTGCCTGTCTTCACGACACGTAAGTGCGCGGATGTCCTTCGTGGTCGTGATTCGAAAATCGGGCATTTCTGCCTCATCGCACCTGGCGGTTCGTTTTCGGTCGGCAATTTTTCCATCCTGCCGTTTTCCATTCCACACGATGCCGTCGATCCCGTCGCCTTCGTCATCCGAAAGGATGATTTCAAAGTCGGTGTTGCCACGGACTTGGGAAACGGAAACCATGTCGTCCAATACGAACTTCAAGGCTGCGACACGCTGGTTCTCGAAAGCAACCACGACCTCAATCTTCTCGCCGCATCCTCCCGCCCATGGCCGCTGAAACAGCGCATCATGGGGCCGCAGGGGCATCTTTCCAACGACGCATCGTCGCAACTTCTGTCCAAAATCATCGCTTCCAACACGCGAAATGTCATTCTCGCGCATATCAGCCATGAATGCAACAAGGCGGAAATCGCGGAGGAATGCGCCCATAAATGCCTTTGTTCCTGCCATCGCGACGATGTCACATTGACTATCGCCGACCAAGACACCCCTATCCCCACCGCTTGGCTATAACCTATTATCATGGAGTCATTATGGACAATCTGAAAGCCGTTGCCAAAGTCGTCCCCGTCCATTCTTCGGAAGTCTCGCATTCCCGTTGCGGAATTGGATTTGAGAAGCTAGATCGCGCCGTCTTCGATCCGACGAAGGCATACGACAAAGTCGCCGCTCTCGGCGTCAAGTGGATACGACTTCAGTCCGGATGGGCCCGCACGGAAAAGGAAAAAGGCGTCTATGATTTCAAATGGCTCGATGACATCATCGACAATCTTGTTCAACGTGGCTTAGTCCCTTGGCTTTGCCTATGTTATGGAAACGGCATCTATGATGAGGATGCCGCCAAGCTCTTTGGCGCCGTCGGCTGCCCGCCCATCAAGACGGAGGAACAGGTCAAGGCGTGGCACGACTACGTCGTCGCTCTCGTGAAACGCTACCATGGCCGTTGCGAATGGTATGAAGTCTGGAACGAACCGGACGGCCAATGGTGCTGGAAGCACGGCCCCAGTGGCACGGAATACGGCAATTTCGTCATCGCCACCGCGAAGGCCATCAAAGAAGGAGATCCGACCGCCAAGATCATGTTCGGCTCCACCTGCATCCGTTCCATCAAATGGCTTACGGAAGTCTTGGAAACAGGTGCTGGAAAATATGTAGATGCCTTGACCTACCATGCATACGACGCCCATGAGGAAAACAGTTACGAACGCGTGAAAGTCCTGCGCGCCCTCTGCCAGTCCTACAATCCCGCTATTCAAATCATACAAGGCGAGACGGGAACGCAGTCCCGTAGCGATGGCGCGGGTGCTCTAAAAGGCGGCGCATGGACGCCTGAAAAACAGGCTAAGTATCTCGCCCGCCACATGATGGCCGATTTCTTCAGCGACGTCATGTTCGCCTCCTATTTCTCCTGCATGGACATGATCGAAGCCCTCCGCGGAATTGTCGGCGACAAATCCAGCTATCTCGATTTCGGCTATTTCGGCGTGCTTGGCGCATCTTTTGACGAAAATGGCATCGCCACCGGCGAATACACACCGAAGCCGTCCTACTACGCGATGCAGACCATCGCCTCCATCTTCCGCGAGGACTTCTCGCTGGCCGATCTGCCCGTCCTGTCGTTCTCCGCGTCCTCCCCGCGTCTGCTCCGCTATGAAGATGTCGCCCGCGGCGACGTCTTCAGCCATGGCTTCCGCAAGCCGAACGGCTCCGCCGCCTACGTCTATTGGAAGGCAAGCGAGCTTTTGACAACGACTTACGAAAGTACGATCTCCTTCGAGGTCTCCGCCCTCCCGAAGAAGCTGGAGCTCATCGACCTCGTGGACGGCACCGTCTATGAAATCCCCGAAAATCAGATTGAAGACTATGGCACCTATCGCAAGCTCCTCCATCTCCCGCTTCGCGACTATCCACTGCTCCTGACGTTTGGTGACTTTAGATAACTCATTTTCATAACGCCAGATAGAAAAAAAGTTTTAAAATACATTGAAAATTTTTCTTTAGGCTATATTTTATAGACTATTCCACGCCGGAGTGGCGGAATGGCAGACGCGCTAGACTCAAAATCTGGTGTCAGTGATGGCGTGAGGGTTCGAGTCCCTCCTCCGGTACCAAGTTTAAAGCCGTAAATCGTTCTGATTTACGGCTTTTTGTTGTCTGAAGAGCATGCTTTTATGCCATTGATTGCCATTCATTTGGGGAAGAATACAAGTTTTTCAGGCCTCCCCATGACAAGACGGAGGACGAGAATCCCTTCCTTTTCCAAAGCATCTTCGTTGCGGCGCGGTTCGTCCCACGGATGCTTCGACAGCGTGTATTTGGAATGATGGACGGTGATGACCTCCTTGGTGCCGAGATCACGGCAGACTTGCGGCAATTCGGCAGGCAGCGTGTGGATCTGCGCCCAGTCCGCATTGTATTGTCCATTTTCCAAAATGGCAAGGTCGATCCCTGCAAATTTATCGCCTATCTCCTTGAAATGCGGGCCATAGCCACCGTCGCCGCCAATGTAGATTTGTCGTCCTGACGGCGTTTTCAGCAGGAAAGACGCCCACAACGCCTTGTTGCGACGCAGCCCGCGCCCTGAGAAATGCCGTGCAGGCAGACAATGGATGGTGAAACCGTCGCCCAAATCGGCGCTTTCCCGCCAGTCCAATTCGGTTAGCATCGTCTCTGGGAAGCCCCATCGCTCGAAATGCTCACCGACGCCCAGCGGCAACAAAACACGCGTGATGGAACTTTTTAGCTCCTTGACAGCCTGATAATCCAGATGATCCCAATGATCGTGGCTGATGAGCAGCCAGTCGCATGGCGGCATGTCCGACGGCTTCCATAAGTCCGTGCCTGGATACGGACGGTTCACCCAACTGACAGGCGCGGCCTTGTAGAAGACAGGATCCACCAGCAGTCTTTTCCCCTCCACTTGAAGGAGATATGACGAATGGCCAAACCAGACGATGCAGTCAATATCACGCGGAAGTGATTGCAAATCCGTCTTTTCCGAAGGAACAGGCTGAGAAGGCTTTGTATCCTTGCGCGGCTGTGTGACGAACTCCCACATCGCCGCCAGCCCGCTTTTTGAGGAGGTCATCACTTCCGTTTTCACAGGATAGCGGAACTCGCCATCGACATAGTTTGGCGATTGCCGGATGCGCTCCAGACGTTTGCCCGACGGTAGCCGCCCGAACGACGGCGTCTGCAGGAATACGCAACCCGCCAGAAGAAATACCAACGGCAAGACGACGATGATAAGCATTTTGCGTTTTTTGAAGAGCTTGCGTTTCATTTTACACCAAAGACAAGACAATGACCAACTTTGCGAACGCCCTCAAGATATGTCTTTCAATATACAGCCCAACAGCTTTCTCCGCCCATTCCGACAACCATGATCAAGCCGTTCTTCACCGTCATGGCCTTCCTGTTTGTCTTTTTCAGATGTAATTCATGCTAAAATCTCATGTTTGATGTGTAATGTTTTAGTCAGAATGAGAAAATGTTGACGACTGCTCCCGTTACGAGCGAGAAGAGCAGGACAAAGGCGAGATAGAGCGCGAAATTCTTCGCACCGAGAACAATCTTCAATGCGCCGAGATTCGTGATTTTCGTGGCTGGCCCCGTCACCATGAAAGCGGTCGCCGCCCCCAGGCTCATCCCTTCGGCGAGCCAATCGCGCAACATGGGAATCGTGCCACCGCCGCAGACGTAGAGCGGGACGCCGACCGTCGCCGCCAACAGCAGTCCAAACTGCTTTTGCGGGCCGAAGAGTTTTCCGACAAGTTCGGCGGGAATATAGCGTTGGAAAAGCGCGGAGAGCAGGATGCCGAGGGCAAACCATGGGCCAGTCGCTTTCAAATTACGTCCGAGATTGAATAAAAAGCGCAGGAAGAGATTCGGATGCGTATCATGCCCGGCCCTTTCCGCAAAGCCTTTGAAATTGAAGAAATTCTTCTCTTTGAAGCAATAGTGCAGCAGCGCCCCGGCGGCGACACCGCACAGGAAGCACACGATGATGCGAATGCACAATGCGGTCCGCCCCAGAGCGGCGCTGTATATGATCAATTGCGGGTTCAGCAGGATGGAGCTCATCATGAAGGCCGCCAGAAAGTCCTCCTTGAGCCCCTTTTGCGAAAAGGATGCGCAGATGGGAATCGTCCCGTACATGCACAATGGCGAGGCGATGCCAAGGAGGCTGGCGGCAATCCATCCAATCGGCCCTGTCAGACGCTGCCCCAAACGGGCGCAGAGGCGGTGGATGCCCTCCTTGGCGAACACCGACACAAGCGACCCCAGCACCATGCCGAGCACCCAGTACCAGAAAATCTGGTGGAACTGCCGGTCGGCATAGTACCAGAGATAAATCGCCTCGCGTTGAAGAACGTCAAGCATACAGGATTACTTGTCCAGACTGACCAGGCGGTAACGACGGTTATAGACGCCAAGAGTGTCTGTGTAATCCAGAATATGACGGCCCTGCTGGCGCTCAATTCGCGCCTTGAGGCTTGCGGAGTCGGGAGCCTGCCAGACTTTGTCGATGCAGGCCTGGTCAAGTGCCAGAGGATCGAGGGAGGCGAGAATGCCGATGTCATGCATGTCCGGCTCCGCAGGATTGGCATTGCAGTCGCAGTCCACGCTCAGTCGGTTCATCACGTTGACGAATGCGATGTTCTTGCCGCCGTCCATGGCCTTGCAGACGGCCACCGCCGCCTCGCCCATCGCCTCCAGGAAGGGAATCTGCTTCTCGGTGGCGAAGTCGATACTGCTGTCACTCCTGCCGCCCGTATGGATGATCGCCTTGCCTGATTTTTCCGCACTGGTACCGCTGCCGAAACCGATGGAGAGGTTCTTGAGCGCACCGCCAAAGCCGCCCATCTGATGTCCTTTGAAATGAGACAGTACCAGATAGGAGCCATAGTTCTTGAAATGCGAACCGACATAGTCTTCCTTCAGGACTTTGCCGTTGACGGGAAGCGTCATGTAGCCTTCTTCATCCAGCAGGTCGAACGGCGCGATGTCAAGATAACCGCGCTCCTTGACAACCTGATGGTGCATGGCGACCGTGGCGCGGCTGCCGCCGTACGCGGTGTTGCATTCCACGATCGTCCCGTTGAGTTTCTGCACGAGATCCTTGATGAGCGCGGGGCGCAGGTGGTTGGTCTTCTCCGATTCGCCCGTGCTGATCTTCACGCCGACCTTGCCGTTCGGCTTCCAGCCGAGCGCTTCGTAGGCGCGGACAAGCCCTGCGGGAGAGATGTCCTTGGTGAAATAGACGACTGGAGCCTTCTCGTCGGTCACCTCATAATAACTGGCGGTTTCCGTTGCAGAGGGCTGCGCCGCCGTCTGCTTATTTGAATTGTCCACTTTTGCCTTGCTGCATCCAAACAGCACCATCGCCGTCAAAACCATCCACAAATGCTTTTTCATTGTTCAGCCTCTTTTTTGCACAATTTACTCAGATAAAAAACTTCTTGTCAAATGCGCGAGATCATCTTCAGCAGGATTTTCCGGCCTCGTATGCCTCCTTGAAAACTGGCAGCGAGCGGACTGCGCCTTTCTCGTATGCGCCTGTGCCATAGATGACTCCGCGTTCCACGGAACCTTCCATGCAGTCACGCATGAAGCCGCGCAGCCCCTCCAATGTGGCGGACATCATCTCATGGCTTTCGTCTGCGGCCGTGATGAGCAACCAGAATTCCGTGCCATTAAAACGCCCGAAGTCCTCCCAACGGGAGACGGTACGGTCAATGAGCGCCTTGAGCTGGGCGTCCATCGAGTAGAAATAGACAGGAGTCGCCAAAACGATGACATCGGCGGAAAGCATTTTTTCCACGATCTCGTTGGCATCATCGTTCTTACAACATTTCTTCAGCTTCTGGCAGGCATAGCAGCCGCTGCAGAATCCGACGTTCTTTTCGGCCAGACGGATTTTCTCAACCGCATGGCCTGCTTCACTTGCTCCACGGACAAATTCGTCGCAAAGAAGATCGGAATTGCCGTTCTTTCGCGGCGACGCGGAGATGACCAGTACTTTTTTCATAAGGCCTCCAATAGTGGGTGATTGTTTGGATAAACGTCATCGGATGAAATTCATCGGCTGCCACTCCTCCTGCGGCGGACGTGGCGCAGCACCTTCGCGGCGGATGTTCTTGAGCACCCATGACATGTTGCGTCCGAGCGTGCGCATTGTCTGCATCCCCTCCGTATCTTGTGCCGCCTGCCCCGCTTCCCGCCCAAAAGCGATGTTCCAGTATTGGGAACCGACGATCAGGCAGTTGATCATCGCAAAAGGCATGTTCAAGCACTGGAACGTGGCGGTCGAACCGCCGCGGCGGCAGACGGCCACGCAGGCGACCGGCTTGCCGGTGACATGCACGCCGCCCGAGAACAATGCGCGTTGCAGCACTGCAAGCAACGCCCCGGCGGGCTGTCCGAAATAAGTCGGTGAACCAACCACAAAGGCATCCGCTTCCGCGAAACGCTCCACAAGACGGTTGCACACATCGTCGTCGAACACGCACTTACCCAATTGCTTGGCTTTGCAGGCCCCGCAGGCGGCGCATCCGCGTATCGGCTTGTTGCCGAGCCAGAACATTTCGGTTTCAATACCCTCTGTCTCCAAGGTCTTTGCGACTTCTGCCAGAGCCACGAATGTGTTGCCGTTTTGGTGCGGGCTGCCGTTGATCAGCAGGACTTTCATCGGTTATTCTCCTTTTATAATGAGTTGATCATTTGCTTTTATCGGGAGAAACATTCGGCTCCTGAAGATTGGCCGGATTGCATCTGTCTTTGGACTTGCTGGCCAGAAGTTCCTCGTAGTAATGTTTCTTGTATTCAAGGACTTCCATCTGACGATGCAGTTCATCCAGCTGCTCCCTGAGCTTTTTCTCCTGTGCAAAGATGAGAGCCGCGCGTTCGGGAATGGTCGAATCCCCTTCGCGGCACATCTCGATATAGCGGCGCACCTCCGTGACCGGCAGGCCGGTGGAACGAAGGCAATGGACAATCTTCAACCAAGCGAGATTGTAGTCGGAGAAGAGCCTGATATTGCCGTTGGTCCGCTCCACATAGGGGATGAGCCCCGCATTGTCGTAATAGCGGACGGCATACGTCGTCAGATTCATTTTCTCCGCTATTTCCTTGACGGTGTATCGTGGCGTTCGATCGGTCAGACCCGCGATGGCTGATTCCTTTTTCATCTTAACCTTCCTGAAATTAGATTATTATGAAGTCTGCCCCAAAATTGTTTCCAATTGACTTTTAATAAAATACACATTACAGTTACTGTAAGTCAAATGATAAATTTCATTATTTTCAATTTTATGCAAAAATCAGAATATGGTACAAGGATAATTGCCCAAGATTATTCCAAACTGGATCCGTGGAGTAAAAGCCCAGGCCCCGCCTTTTCCACGAATTCAGCGCTTTTTCGACAAAAAGACGTGGCGGAGTCATTGGCTTTTCAGCGCAGACGCCCAAAAAACCTTCAGGATTTCCTCATGGCCAATCCTTTTTGGCCTCCTCCATGGTGTCCGGCCTGCATTTTCCAATGATGAAGACTCTGTGAAAAGCTTCTGTTACAACTGGTGAGCGGATCTGCCGTATTTGCCAGATCGTTGATGATTACCCCCAGATGGAGATGTTGGTGTTCACCATGAGTGGTTTCAATATTCACCTGATAGTCCTCACAGGAAAACCAATATAGATGCCCTCTAACATGTTCCGCAGCATCCTCATAGCATGAATACCAATACATATAAGGCTCCGCCGTCCCGCCTATTTGCAACTCGTTCCTCCGATACCATCATCAAGCATCAAAAGCCCCAAAGGTATCGCACTTTGGGGCTTTTTTATTTCCAGATTGTTTCAGCGATGGCAGCGGCCGTTGATACGGCGCGGACAGTCGGGCTTCAACGCGCCGCCTGTTCCCATACACCGATAGCAGATTTCATTTTCAAGCGGCCTGTCCGCGAAATAATCGTCAAGATTGGCAAGCGTCGTTTGCGCGATGTTGGCGAGTGCCTCTTTCGTCAGAAATGCTTGGTGCGACGTAACGATGACGTTCGGCAGCGAAACAAGCAACGAAAGCGTCTTGTTCTGGAGCGTCACATCGGAGCGGTCTTCGTAGAACCATTCGCTTTCCTCCTCATAGACATCGAGTCCGGCCGCGCCGACTGTCCCTTCACGCAGGGCGGCCAGAAGTGCCTCGCTGTCAACTAGACCGCCGCGCGACGTGTTGATGAGCGTGACGCCATGCTTGACTTTGGCCAGCGTTTCGGCGTTGATGAGATGGCGCGTATCCGGCAGCAACGGACAATGCAGGGAGATGACATCCGCCTCCGCAAGCAGTTGCTCCAACGGAACATATTCAAGACCGCTCGACAGATTG
>JAGCSE010000046.1 GCA_017964325.1 Victivallales bacterium
ATGTTGACCGGATTGCCGTAGTAATGACGGTCCGTGAAATTCAGATCCAACGATGCGACAAGAGCTTCCATCGCGGTATTGCCGCCTCCCCAGCCCTGCATCCAGCCAGCCGAGACAGGCGTCTCCGGACGGACGGAATGGGCGCCCGACGCGCCATTTGCTGCCCAATTGCGCTGCAGTTTCGTCGCCGTGGAATACGTCTTATAAACGTCCGGATCGTTCCATTCGCCTTGCGTCTTCGGCTCCTGACCGAGCATGTCCTTGTAGTCCTGCGACGTGAATTTCACGGTCTGCTCATTGCAGATGTCAATGGCCAGTCCAGGCACATGTCTATACCGTTCAGCGATTTCCGCCATCGTCGCCTTCTGCCGTGCCAGCGTCTCCTTGTCCGCCGTGTTGCCCAGATTCGGCGTATGGTACAACACGATGCCGTGCTTCTGGGCCAGCTGGACGACGGCGTCGCTGACGCGTTTGTCGAACTCCGAGCCAAACGGCATGAAGCAGCGGGACCACCGCAGGCCATGTTCGCGCATCATCTTGAAATCACGGTCGAAATGCATGGGCGACCGCGCCGTCACGGAGCCGCCCTGCCCCCAGTAGTTCTGGCAGCCCATGAAGAAGCGGGACTCGCCGCCGATCGTCAGCCGCGTCCCTTCCTGCTTCACGCGGACGCCTTTCGCCTGCACGGCCTCGTCCCAAATCACGACGGATGTCGTCTCCGCATCGACGACTTCGCCGCCGATCATCAGCTCCGCCTTTACATATATATAATCAGGCGCGTCCTGCGGTACTTTCCACAACGTCTCGACTTTCGCCTCGCCGCCACTCTGAACGGCGAAAGCCGCCTCCTTCACGGCGATTTCTGCGCCGTTTTCATCCGTCAAGACAAAGCGAACACGTCCATTGCAATCTTTCTGGCTGAAATTCGAGACGACCGTCTGAAGCGAAGCCTCTTCACCACGACGATAGCACATATAACCCGTCGTTGTGCGGCTCAGATAAATACGGCGGAACAATGCCTTAACAATTGGCTGCAGAAGCGCCGCCCGTTCACCGTCGTTAGAAAGCAAATCCATGTTATCGACACCGAAGAACGCCCAGCTGGATCCCGCAAAAACATTCGCGTAATGATGCATCATCGCGGCGGCGTGGCCACGGCTGCGGCCATCCTTGTCAAAGCATTCCAACAGCGGGATCCACCGTGCGCGGTTCGGCCCGAAACCATGGCCGTTCACGCCAAGCTGACCGATGGCGGACACGCCGCCAGCGCCTTTCCAAGTTCCTTTCAACGGCCGTGTTGCGTCGAAAACACCCGCCGTTTTGCAGACATTGATGCGTTCCACATGGCGTAGTTCGAAGGACGGATCGAAGATGTTGATCTGCGTCGGCAACGGCCACATCGCGTCGCGGATAGGCGCATGCCGCGTATTGATGTTCGGCAACGGCATCTCGCGAAGCGTCCGCTGCGGATCCATGCCGACCTTCACGTCCGCGATACGGACGCTGTGCGCCATGCCGGCCTTTTCGATATCCGCCGACACGCCGAACATCAACGTGGCGGCGTTTTCAGGCTTCAGACGGTCCTCTTCGCCGCCGCGGCCGACGCTCGGATTGTCCTTCCAATAATTGAAATCAGCTGGCGTCAGCACGAATTCCTTCCATTCTGGCGTCAGATCCAACGCGACATGCCAGCGGGATTTGTCCTTCTCCGCCAATTCGAACCATGCGCGGGTCGTCTGTTCGTCGCCTTTCGCCCAGAAATGAATGACAGACCATCCTTCCGGCAGACCGGCAGGCAGGCTGACCGACGCGTTGTTGTAAAGCGTCATCAACGGCGTGGAAATCATCACGCCCTTCGTCCCGTTCGGCCCGTCGCAATCCACTGTATTCGTGACACTTCCCTGCGCTCCGCTATCCCTCCATCCAGCGGCGGGCAGCGCCACCGGATGCGTCCCCTTGAGGCCGTCCTTTTTCAATTCGCCGGGGGCGATCCAACGGCCATCGACGTTGATCACCGGCTTGTCGAAGGCGTATCCGCCGCATGTCACCATCAGGCCGCCTTCCTGCAGAAAATCCGTCAATGGATTCGCGGCGGCGGCAGGGAAAAACCGCCCCGTCGGCACGACCAGCATGGCGAAATGATTGACGTTGAAGATTTCCGGATTCGCCAATTCCTCCGGCGTAAGGACTTGCGCCTCCGTCACGGCACCGTCCGCCAACGCCACGTTTTTCAATGTCTCGCAGATTTTCCGCGCATCAGTAGGACAGCCTGCCTCGCCGACGGCCGCCGTCAGCCCCATGTCCAAAACCGCAATGCGGTGATTCGGGCCAATCAGTTCGCGCCATTGCTGTTTCTCCTTCCACGCCTTCGCGGCAGCGGACATCTCAGCCGTCCGGACGGCCGTCGCGGTGTCCGTTTCGGACGGGCGGAATTCTGTCGCCACCTCCCCGGCTTCCACTTGGATGTTCGTAAACCACGCCTTTCCATAGCCATACAGACAGGCATGGGCCATCACCCGCGAAACCCCCTTGTCCATCTTCTCCACAGTATAGCTGATTTTCGTCCAATCGTTCGTTCCCGTCAGTTTCTGCTTGCTGTCGTTCGTCATGACGCGGTTGCCCTGATTGTCATAGCCGTTCAGCGACAAATATGCCAGCGCCCCGTCCTTCAGCCCTTCCGTCTTGACCATCGCGCTGATGGTGTAGGCGCCTCTGCCGACAGCACCTTTGACAGCGCGGCACGCCCAGTTCCACTGTTTGCTCCCATCGCCTTCGATTTCAATGCGCAAACTTGGCTTTCCATTGAATGTAATGGTCTTATCGACTTCAATCCTGCAATTGCCGCTGCATTGCAAGTCCCATCCGGCAGGACTTGACAGCCGCTTGAGCTGCACTGTGAAATCACCGTTCTCCAGCAGATTCTGCGCCCCGCACAGCCCGACAGTCATCAACAATCCAAGAAAAATCCGCATTTTCATGATTTTACCTTATTAATTTCAATAATTCCTTTGACTTTCCACTTTCTAAACAATACATTTACATTTGATTTTTTACAATTTTTCCACCTCAAAAGACAAACAACGCCATGGACAGGCTTTTCAAATACACCTTGCCCATCATCTGTTGCGGTCTGTTCCTTGCAGCGCAGCAACGTGACGGCCATGCTCCGACACAGCAAAATTCTCAACAAAAACAACAGATAAAGCAGGACAATATCATGAAAATCAAAGACATAAACATCGAAGCAACCGCCGAGGCATCCGTTGTGGCTGAGATTCTGAAGCCGCGACTGGAGCAACACGGTGTCACAGTCACGTCCAATGCCGTAAAAACACTTAAACTGCAACTAGATACATCTCTCGTCACAGACAGTTATGTCATGGAGGAACAGCCTGACGGATGGCTCCTCCGAGCCCCCGCCCTGGCGGAGCTTTTCAACGGCGCGGGCCGTTTCCTCCATGAATCGCGCTATACGACGGACGGGATGGAGCCGTGGTCCGGCCGCGGCGAGTTCAAGTTGTTCAAGCCGTTGCGCGCCATTTATTTCGCAACGCATTTCTACAATTTCTACCATGTCGCCCCCATGGAGGAGATCAAGACGTATCTGGAGGATCTGGCGCTGTGGGGCTTCAACACGCTCGCCTTCTGGTATGACCTCCATCATTTCCACAACTTCGACGATCCGGACGCCGTCGCCTTCCGCGAACGGCTGACTGGCTTCGCGAATATCGCCAGAAGCCTGGGCATGAAATTGTTCTATCTGATCGTCTCCAACGAGGCCTACGCTGATTCGCCTGCCGAACTGCGCGCCATCAAAGAAGGCGGCAAACGCGGCGGATGGTACGATCCGCAGATCTGCCCGTCCAAGCCGGGCGGAATGGATTATCTGAAAGAGCAATTCGAACAGAATTGCCGCGGCTTCATCGCTTCCCTGAAGCCCGATTACGTAACGATTTGGCCGTATGACCAGGGTGGCTGCGGCTGCGAACTCTGCAAGCCATGGGGCGGCAACGCTTATCTGAAAATCTACGAAGCCTTCCGCCCCATCGGCGAAAAGTATTTCCCACAGGCAAAATGGATCGTCTCCTTCTGGTTCTGCGATGATGAAGAATGGCGGCTCGGCCTTGAAAAAGTCAAGCAGAATCCAAACTACTGCGAATTCATCATGGAAGAGATTCCCGTCTTCAAGGAACGGCCGCCGAAAGGCACGCCGTTGCTGGGCTTCCCTGAAATCAGCATGAACCAGTCGCCGTGGGGCGGCTTCGGCATCGCGCCGCAGCCGAATCGCTACCAGAAGCAGTGGGATGACCGAAAAGCCGAACTGTCAGGCGGTTACCCCTATTCGGAAGGCATCTTCGAAGACCTCCACAAGGCGATGTTCGCGCAATTCTACAGCTATGACCGCCCTGCCCTCGAGACCATCCGCATCTACGCCGCTTACCATTTCGGCGAAAACGTCGCGGATCAAGTCGTCGATCTCACCAAGTTGCTGGAAATGAACCATGATTTGCCGCGCAAGGCGGGATGGTTCCTTGATACGCATCCCACTGTGATAAACTGGCTTCTGCAAAATATCAAACCGTTGGAAGGCTGGCCGCATGTCAAAAATGCATATGGTTTGGCGAAAGCCATCGACGCGCAATTGCCAGACGAAGTCCGCGCCTCCTGGCGGTGGCGCATCATCCTGCTGCGCACGGTGATAGACATGGAATTCGCTGAACACGGCGGTCTTCCGACCGCCGCCTGCGCCAAGGCGTTCGCCGAACTGATTCAAATCTATCATGCCCAAAGCAGCCACGCCTGGGTGAAACCGCCCGTCTCCAAGCGATACAAGCCATAAGAGCCTAAAGACTAGCCATATATAATTTGAGGTAATTTCAATAGTTTTTATTTTGCCTGATTTTCATCTTTGATTTTCAGAACCAGCTTTGGCACTTGATTCCGATGAATTTTGCTTGTTTTTATATTTATTTTATAATTAAAACATTAAGCTATTTTGACGGCCTCAGTGGCAAGGCTATCCGTGAAAAATCAGTGTAATCCATACTACTATTGTTCATTTTCTTGTTTTTTCGCAAAGATTTTCCTGCTGTCTAATCGTCTAATTATCTAATTTTTTAATTGTCTAATTGTCTAATTGTCTCCCATCTCCCATCTCCCATCTCCCA
>JAGCSE010000047.1 GCA_017964325.1 Victivallales bacterium
CCCTTGATATTTGATTTCGCTTTGCCTTGCGTATAAGGCGGTGTGAGGACAGCCAATTCTTCAGGAGCGATGCCGATGCCAGTATCTTGCACGGCAAATGTAAGTGTCTTCGTGTCTGGTCCGATGTCTTGACAGGAGGCGTGGATGGTGATGGTGCCGTCAGAGGTGAATTTCACGGCGTTGCTGATCAAATTGGAGAGAATTCGGCGGACATGCTCCATGTCGATGTACAATGCGGGCATTTCCGCAATATCCGTGACAAGCTGTAGATTTTTGGCATCCGTTATTGGCTTGAACGTTTTCACAATGGGTTTGACGAGTTTCTGGAAATCATAATAATTATAATTGAATTCCATCTTGCCTGCTTCGAGCTTGAAGAAATCCAGAAGGTCGTTGATCAGTTCAAGAAGTATTCCGCCGCTGTATGCGATGCTCTCAAGATGGTCTTTTTGAACAGCCGGTAGGTCATTGTCGCTTCGGAGGAGATCTGTGAAACCAATAATGGAATTGAGTGGCGTGCGCATGTCATGGCTGATGGCCGCGAACAGGAGATTACGGTTCTCTATTTCCTTCTGGTTGAGTTTCATCTCCAGTTCCTGCGCCGCCAACTGCGCCTCCAGTTTGGTCTGTTGAAGCTTCATTTCAGACTCGCGTTTGACAAGCTGGGCTTCATGAATCAGATGGATATTGTTGTTTTCAAGCTCTTGAGCAACTTTCTGCCGTTGCCGGTTGACGATGAAGGCGTAGAAGAGGAGCGAGAGCAGAATCAACGTCTGACAGGTAAGATAGATGATTTGATAACGATAGCGGCGGGTAATGTCGGCAGAGGTGATTAGATATTGATTTTCTGTATCTTCCAGCATTTTGTCCATTTGAATCGAGACGTTGTCCCAGATGTCTTTCTTCCGCATTTGATAGTAGTTGTCAAAAAGAATTTTTCTGGCAAGGTCTAACTTCTCTTCCTTTGAAAGTTTACGATCCTCTTCCGACAGAGGATTGGAGGACAGTTGCTTTTCTATTTCCGTCGGTAAGATGGAACAATCAAAGTTATTGGCCGCGATGACAAGATTCATGGAACGATATTCCGTGTATTCCAGCGACCGTGATTCAGCCACGGCCAAGATGATCAATCGCTTGATTTCCGTCGTTTCCGGGATGTTGCCAAGAAGTTTGATGGCTTGTTCGCGGTTGCGATAGGTTAATTTTTCACCGAAATAGCCGAGAAGATTGCGGAGATCATGGGTAATCGCATATAAGCGGGCTTGTTCCGTCAACACGTTACTGCCTTTTTGGAGCAATCTTGCCGCTTCTGAATAGTCGTAATAGTGGCGTTGGGACAGCTCTACATACGAATAATCCTTGAAGACATTGACGGTGTTATAGATCAACAAGCCGCCAAGGATCATCCAGATGAAACCTGCGATGACCATGCAAAGGAAGATGAACTTTTCGGTGTTGCTCTTCATGTTTTCTGATAGCGGCGTTACACCGCCGCTGTGTTACAAATTGATCCAATCGCCGTTTTTTGCTGATTTGTAGCAACTTAGAATAAGTCTCGCCGTCACGGCCGCCTTTTCAACAGTGACATACGGTTCACGATGATTGCGAACGGCATCGACGACATCCGCCAACTGGGCGGGATGTGCGCCGCCGTAGTGCGGCTTTTCAGGATCGGGCGGCGTCTCTTCATGATAGTCTTTCATGAGGGCGGCGACTTCCTCTTCCGCCTGTTTGTCGTGGAACCGCCAGTAAACGGGGCGGAAGGCCGCCAGTTCGATATGTCCCTTTGTTCCACCGATGATGACGGTGGCGTTGAAGCCTTTGTCAACGGCGGAAGCCGATGTGCCGCAGATAGTTGCGAAAACGCCATTGGGATAGCGGACGAGTGCCGCCGCATTATCTTCCGTCTCGATGACGCCTTGGTGGACCATGTTGTCGCATTGCGCGACAACGCTTGTCGGAGTCCCTAGGAAGTAATTGACAAGATCAATGAAATGAACGACTTGTGTAATGAGCACGCTACCGCCTTCACCGTTCCATTTGCCATGCCAGTAGTCACTATAGTAGGCATCCGGCCGCAAGCAGCAGAGATAGACGGAGGCATTGAGAATCTGTCCGAAACAACCGCGGTCCAACAGCTTCTTCAGCAAGAGGTTGGCCTTCTCATGGCGATGCTGGAAAATGCCGGAGAAAATAAGTTCGGGATGCTTTTTATGAGCGGCGAGCATGGCGTCCAGCCCTTCCAACGTATTGGACAGGCATTTTTCGCAGACGACGTTCTTGCCTGCATCCATGGCGGCGACGGCGAGCGATGAATGGCTGGCGTGATCCGTGCAGATGTCGATGAGATCGATTTCCGGATCGTTCAGCATATCCGTGAAGTTTTCCGTGAAATTGGGTACGCCAAGCTTGGCGGCCATGGCGGCCGCCTTGTCTCGTTTGATATCACAGATTGTTTTGACGGTGGCGCCTGGAATCTGCTTATAGCTGTTGATATGGGTTGGGGCGACCGCGCCACAGCCGACAAGACCGATTTTTATCTCTTTCATGCATGGCCTCCAAGAGGATGCTCTATGGTTTGAAAAAATGAAATGCGTTTAGCGACTAACACAAAAAAATCAATTTAATGCAATTGATTCCATTTTTCAATTTTTTCCATACATATAATGTATAAAACAAACCGTTGTAAGCTTGTTGTCATGCCTCCCAGCGGATATCGCCGTGGCAAATGGTCCGTTGCGGGACAAGATCGTCATTCAGCATGACAATGTCCGCTTCGTAACCTTTCTCCAGACGGCCACGTTTGCCAAGCTTAAGGCTTTGGACTTGATTCCAACTGGTGGCTTTGATGGCTTGGCAGAGCGGGAGTCCCGTGACGCGGACAAGACGGCGTAACCCATTGTGGTAACGTAGCGTACTGCCAGCGACAGGGCCTGTCGTTAATGTCGCTTTACCATCTTTCACGATGACTGGCAGTCCGCCGAGCGTGTAGTTGCCGTCTGGCATGCCAGAGGCGCGCATGGCGTCCGTGATGAGCATCATGCGGTCTGGCCCTTTCAGGCGGGCGATGAGCTGAATCATCGGTTCGCAGAGATGGACGCCGTCGCAGATCATTTCCACAAAGACGTCTTCGCTCATGAGACCGCCGCCGACCATGCCGAAACGTAGATGATGGACAGGCGTCATAACATTGCAGAAATGTGTCAGATGCTTCATGCCGTTGGCGCGGTGCAGTTGGAAGCAGTCGTAGTCCGCTTCGCAATGGCCGCCCGACGGCATGATGCCGCGTTCGACAAGCCCTTTCGTGAATTCCAATCCGCCTTCCAGTTCGGGGGAGAACGACGCCTTCACGATATGGGCCAATTTGCTCAGTTCATCGACGAGATCAAGGCATGGAAGTAGCAGATGCGCAGGATTTTGCGCTCCTGCGCATTTCGGATTGAACCATGGCCCTTCGAGATGGACGCCCAGCAGGAGAGCGCCTTCGCGATTGGTGTTTTGATAACGGGTGGCGCAACGGCAGATTTCGCGAAGGTCTTCTCTTGCAACACTGAGCGTGGTGGCGAGAAAACCTGTGACGCCATCCGATAGTTTGTCATGACCAATCGTGTTGAAGGCTTCATCCGTCGCATCGCAGAAATCGCAGTTCGAACGACCATGACAATGGATGTCAATGAAGCCTGGAGCCGTGATGAGTCCTGCTCCGTTGATGACGTTATCACAGGCCGTTACAGGAATGGATTCCGCAACATCGGCGATGTTGCCGTTGTCGATGAGAATGTCTGCTTTCGGCAAATCGACATCTGGTGAAACGACGCGTGTGTTTTGAATCAAC
>JAGCSE010000048.1 GCA_017964325.1 Victivallales bacterium
GCCATCGGGGAAGGGGAAGAACCCATCGGAGGCCATGACGGCGTCCTTAATGACTTCCTTGCCGCCGTATTTGTCATTGAATTTGACGATGGCCTGTTCGACGGCGCCGACACGGTCCTGTTCGCCTGTTCCAACGCAGAGCGTGCCGCCGTTCTTCACGATGACAACGCCGTTGGACCGGACGGAGATGTTCACATACCACGCCATGAGAAGGTCTTTCAATTGCGAGGGTGTGGCTTTCACGGTGCTGACGACATGGCCGAGCGTCTTGCTATCGGCTTCCGCGGGCTTCAAGTCATCGACGGAATGGATATTGGTGAGCAGCGGGTCTGCGACGACGAGGCAGCCGTCCGCGAGGACTTTGAACGTCTGGTAGCCGGAGACGTTGTCGCCGACATATTTCGGCAACAGCTTGAGGTCGCCGCATTTAAGGATGCGGACATGCTTGTTGAGCTTTGCTTCGGGATCGGAGAAGATTGCGACGGCTTCGGGCTCGAAATCGGGGGCGACGACGCATTCGACGAACGTGGTCATGATTTCGCGTGCGGTGTCGGCATCGACTTTCACGTTGAAGGCGATGACGGAGCCGAAGGCGGCGCGTGCATCGCAGTCGCGTGCCTTGATGTAAACGTCTTTCAGTGTGTCGCCTGGGACGGCGCATGCCGCGCCGCAGGGGTTGACGTGCTTCATGCACGCGCAGGCGGGAATATCGAAGAATTTGACGATGTTGAGGGAGAATGAGATGTCTTCCAGATTGGTCTGCGAGAGGCCGGACTTGCCGTTTTTGAGGACTTGCATATCGCCGATGACGCAGTTGCGGCCGACGGGCTTGTAGAAAGCGGCGGTCTGGTGGGGGTTCGTACCGTAGCGAAGGTCATCGACCTTGACGAAATTGCGGCCCATGACTTCCGCCGTTTCGGGGAAATCGCCGACATGCTTGGAAAGATAGGTGTTGCGGTTGAGTTTTTCTGTCATGATTGGGTCTCCTAAGGAATATTTTTAAGGGATAAAAAGAATTTAGGGATGATGGTTATTCTGGTGTATTGTATTGCAGGTCATGGAGTTTGCGGTAGGCTCCGTTATGCTTCATCAGTTCGTCATGAGTGCCTTGTTCGATGATGCAGCCATGGTCCATGACGACGATGAGATCGGCATCGACGATGGTGGAGAGACGGTGGGCGATGGCGATGACGGTGCGGTCTTTCATTAGATTGTTAAATGCTTCTTGGACAACGTGTTCTGTTGCCGTATCAAGGGCTGATGTCGCTTCGTCCAAAATGAGAATGGGAGGATTTTTGAGGATGGCGCGTGCGATGGCGAGACGCTGCTTTTGCCCGCCGGAGAGGAGCGAGCCGCGTTCACCCGTAAGATGGTCGTACTTTTCGGGAGTCGTGACGATGAATTCTTCTGCGTCGGCCTGTCGGGCGACCGCTTGGATTTGCTCCTCCGTGGCGTTAGGCGAACCGTATTTGATGTTTTCGCGGATGGTGTCGTTGAAAAGGAACGTGTCCTGCGAGACGATGCCGATGAGCTTGCGGAGGGCGGTGTTGTCGATGTTGCGGATGTCGATACCGTCGATGCTGACAGTGCCTTGCGTAGGGTCGTAGAATCTGGAGACGAGATTGGCGATGGTTGACTTGCCGGAGCCAGTCTGGCCGACGATGGCGACGAACTGCCCCTTGTGGATGGTCAAATTGAAATTCTTGATGACTTCAGGAGAGTTTGGCGTATATGCGAAGGAGACATCTTTGAAGACGATGTCATGGTCGAACATATTTGGCTGCAAGGGATTGTCAGTTAAGTACTTGAGTTGTGAATCCGTGTCAAGGAGCTTGAAAATCCGTTCGCAGGCGGCGGCAGATTTCTGGAGGTGGGAGTTGAGTTTGGCGAGTTCCTTGATGGGTTTATAGGCCTGCTGAGCGGCGTATCCGATGACGGCAAGAGTGGCGAGGGAGACTTTGTAATGGTAGCAGATGATGAGGAAGATGGCCGCCAGGGCGATGGCGACAAGCTGCATGGCGGGCTGCATGAAGACGTCCGCAAGCATGGCGCGTTTGACGGAGCGGAAATATCGGTTGGATTCCTTCGTGAATTTTTCGCTTTCGTAGTTTTCTGTATTAAAAGCTTTTACGACTCGAATGCCAGAGAAATTCTCCGTCATTTTCGTAACGAGGACGGAAATGCCCTGCAGGACTTTCCTCTGGTAGCGGCGGATGTAGGTGGTGAGCCAAAGGACTGGCATGATGCAGATTGGCATGGCGAGAATGAGCCACACGGACTGCTGGAGAAGATGGACGGAAATTGCTTTTTGGATGATGAATTCCAACGCCACCAGGATGAGAATCGGAGACGTGCAGAGTTCGGATGCGGAGAGGGCGATGGTGTTCTCGACGATGGATGTATCATTGGTGCAAAGTGATACAAGACTGCCGACATCGTTTTCGGAGAAGAAACCGACGGATTGGTTCTGCAATTTCTTGAACAGTTCAATGCGGATGTCCGTAATGGCGCGGGAGGCGACCCAGCGGATAAAGTATTTGTTGATGAATTCTCCCATGGCCTTCAGGAAGAAGAAGGAGAACATGAGGCCGATGAGCAGGCAGAGCAACGGCAGCGAAATGGCCGCTTGGTCATCGACTTCGATGCCGAAGCGCGATGTAAGCTTGTTGATTTTGGAAACAAGCGAGCCTTTGTCCCGCTTTTGTTCATGTGTTGACGGAGCATCGGGCGATTCAGGCGGAGGCGTAGATTCCTGTGGCTGCTGCTGTGGTTTGTCCAGTTTCGCTCCCAACCAGCGGATCGTCTTGGATTCCTGCAACTTGTCAACCAACGTGCGTTTGCCTTCGTCGTTTTTGGTGTAGCTGGATTCCAAGGCGTTGAGGCCGAGGTCCATGAAGCGGAGATATGCGGACATGGCACCGCCCATGATAAGTCCCGCGGCGATGCCGAGGAACAGTCTGAACCAATACCGCAAGGCGAAGGTCTTGAAAAGACGCCAGTAGATGAGCAGGGCGCTTTTCGTCGAGACCTTTTGGTCGCGTTCTCCTTTTTTTTCTGGTTTGTATGGATGGTAGTGTTTCATTCAACGCAGGGCTTCTTTGATTGTCGCGGCGACGAATTGCTTCTGCTCGGAAGTCAAATCTGGATAGATTGGGATTGCAAGTGTTTCATCCGCAGCCTTTTCCGATTCAGGGAAAGCACCTTTGGCATAACCGAGATAGTTGAAGCAGGGTTGAAGGTGGAGGGGGATAGGATAATAGACGTCGCAACCGATGTCGGCTTTCTTGAGGGCGTCCCACACGATTTGTCGCCGTCCGTTCGGGATGCGGAGGATGAATTGGTTGAAGACATGGCGTGTTGTCCATGGGGCGGTTTTCGGGAGGATGATGCCGTTCACATCCGCAAGAAGATTGTGGTAGTCCATGGCGTTTAGTTGGCGTTTGGTTGTCCAGTCGTCAAGATACGGCAGTTTGATTTTGAGGATGACGGCCTGGAGGGCGTCCATGCGGAAATTGCCGCCGATGAAATGGTGGTGGTATTTGGGCTCCATGCCATGGTTTCGGAGGATTTCGACGCGGTGCGCCTTTTCCTTATTATTAGATACGACCATGCCCGCATCGCCGAAGCCGCCGAGATTCTTGGATGGGAAGAATGAGAGGCAGCCGTAGTCGCCGATGGAGCCTGCGCGTCTTCCGTTGCATTCCGCGCCGATGGATTGCGCGGCATCTTCGATGATGACAAGTCCGTGCCGTTTCGCGATTTCCATGATGGCATCCATATCGGCCATCTGACCGTAAAGATGGACGGGAATGATGGCTTTCGTGCGGGAGGTGATTTTCGCTTCGATGAGCGCGGGATTGATGTTGTAGGTGATGGGATCGATATCTACGAACACAGGCGTGGCGCCGACGCGGGCGATGGCTCCTGCCGTGGCGAAGAACGTGTAGGGGGAAGTGATGACTTCGTCACCATGGCCGATGCCTTCTGCCATCAGTGTGATGAGCAGCGCGTCCGAACCAGATGAGACGGCGCAACCGTATCCAGTCTGGCAGTACCTTGCAACTTTTTCCTCCAATTCGACGATATGCGGGCCGAGGATGAACATCTGGGTGGCGCAAAGGTCGGCGAGTCCTTTTTGGATTTCTTCCTTGAGGGATTCGTATTGCGGCTTCAAGTCTAGCAACGGTACTTTCATTCGTGTTCCTGTTATTGAAGATTGTTTTTAGTGCATGAGGTTCCGACAGTTACGACATAGCCGTATTCGCGGAACAGGTTGAGGATGCTGTTCGGACCGACGAGATGGCCGGCTCCGACGACGGAAAGGACGGAGAGATTTTGCGCATTTGCGTTGTGTAGCTTGTTGAACCACTGCCTGTTGCGGTCTTCAAGCATGAGTTTCTGGAGGCTGTCGTTGTTTTCGAAGCCGTCTTCGACAAGTTTTGCGAGGCCTTTGGCGTTGCCTTCTAGCCAGAAATCGAGCATTTCATGGGAGAATTTCGCCATGTCGGCGAGTTCTTTCACGGTATGCTGGATGAAGATTTCGTCCGTTTCGGGATTGATGGAGGCGAGCAGTTCGAGTTGCTTTTGCGGTGTTTCGAGGCAGATGACAGGCTTCTGCTCGATGACGGAACGTTGGAAGATGTAGCCGTCGATGCCAAGATGGGAGTTGAGTCCCGCAAGCTTGAGAGCGGCGCTGGTCAGAATGGACGCGCAGTACCAGCTTTGCAATGTGTCGATGTATTCTGGTGAATAGCCGAGCTTTAGGGAAATGGCGGAGAGGGCCTTCCATGTGTCTGGTTTGAGATTCTGCGAAAGGTGTGTGCCGTCCGACTGGCGGCCCATGTCCGTCATCATGGCGTTGAACTGCGGTGTGGAGAGTTCGCCGAGATTCGTCTCGAAAGCGACCGCATTATCTGCATGATAGGCATCTTCAAGGACTTGTGGCAGGGGGTACATCTGCTCCGTGCCAAAATGCAGGGCGCCGAAGAAATGAAGCGGCGGCAGTTCGGGCAGTTTGGCTGTCCAAAAGAGTCCGTTTCGTTTTTGCTGTTGGGAGTGTGAAGGCATGATGGGATGGCTTTGAGGGGCCGTCGGCTATTCAGCGGGCTTGTGGAAGTATGGGCGGAAGAATTCGGCTTCGCGCTGTGCGCGGACCATGAAGGGATCGCCTTGATCATGGAATTCGCAGTGGATGGACACGGGGCCTTGGAAGTCGATTTTGCGGAGGCAGTCGAAGATGTATGTCCAATTGACCATGCCCTGTCCCGCGTTGAGCCATTGGTTCTTGGTGACTCCGTGGTTGGCTTCGCAGACGGAGCGTTCAATGAGCATGTCTTTGACGGCGACGATGGAGAGCCATGGGCGGACCATTCCGAGAGCGGTGGCGAAATCTTCGCCTTCCGCGCGGAGATGACCTGTGTCGATGTATGCGCCAAAATACAGCGGATCAAGGTCTTCCAGCAGATGGGCCATGGCGGCGCCATTGATGCCGATGTTCTTGTTGCTGTGTGTATGGTAGCAGATTTTGACGTTGTACTGCCGTGCGAGCGGAAGCCATGACTTGAGGATGGCTTTGACGCGGGCGACTTCCACTTGGTAGTTCATGGTCCATGGATCGTATTTGAAATAGCCGAGCTTGAGGAGGCGGACGTCCGCCTTGTCCATGGCCTTGAGGAGCGGCAGGGCGGTGGGATGGTCTGGCGTAAGCAGGTCAAAATTTCCCGTAACCATCGGGATGACAAGACCTTCGGATTTCATGTATTCGACAGCCTTTGGGAGCTCTTCGTATGCGTTGTCCGGATTGACGGGATAGTCGGGCCTGACACAGAGGTCGAAGCCGTCAAGTCCCCATTCATGAGCGATTTGCGCAAGCTGCGGGATGGTTTTGTCCTGCAGCATTTTCGTGAACATGACTTCTTTCATGGTGTTTCCATGGGTTGTGCGGGCGTGCCGCGTGGATTGACAGACATAATAAATGAACTTATAAAATTAATTGTTTTGCGGTGAAATACAAGAAATAATACTCTTTATTAATAAAAAAGAAATGGATAAGTGGAAAAAGACGGCAAAAATGACCTTGGCAGTGGATAAAAATGTCGGCAAGGAGTATATTGAAATTTTGCTTACAGCAAAAAGCCTAAACCAAAAGCCAAAGGCTGAAAGCAAATGTAAAGATATAAATAAAGTATATTAAATAATAAAATAAATAGATAAAATGCGTAATAATAAGGAGTTTGTATGAAATTCAGAGTTTTATTGCCATTTATCGTTTGTCTGGCGGCGGGCATTTCCGCGATTGGCGCGGAAAAGGGCGGCGAAGAAAAGGTCGGCGTGCGTCCATACGAAATGGACTGGGCGGGACGGACGAAGGACGACTGGCCGGCGTTGGTCGATTTCGAAAATCTGGCCGGATGGACGGTGGAGACGGAAAATGCCGTCGCGACGTTCGAGCGGACGCGCGAACAGCAGTTGTTTGGAAAATATGTCGGCAAGCTGACGTATCGTTATGACGGAAAAGGCGTTCCGAAAGTGGTCATCCGTCCGCCGAAGCCGATTCCCGTTCCGGCGGATTTCGACATGGTCGGCTGCTGGATCTACGGCAACAACTGGGCGTGGGTGACGGACGCCTCGACGCCGCGCGTCAACGTGAACGTGCTGTTCGGCGTGCCCGGTCAGGAGAAGGAGGAGACCGTCTTCCTGAAGACGATCGACTGGAAGGAATGGTTCCTTCCGCTGCGCCGCCTGACGGACGAGCAGATTGCCCGTTTGTCGATGACCGGTGTCACGTTCAACGGCTTCCGCATCGACAATGGACGGAACAAGGCGGATCGCGTGCTGTTTTTCGACAGTCTGACGATGCACAAGGAAGAGTTCAAGCCGTTGACGTTCAAGCCCTGTCCGCTACGCGGCATCGACATGTTCGAAGGACAGGGCACCGGCGCGAACAACGGGCCGGGCCGTCTGCCGTTCCCGATGCGCGAAGACACGATTCTGCCGGACAGCGCGGCTCCAGGCAGCGTAAACGACGCGAAGCAGGATGGGAACATCTTCATTTTGACATACGCGGGAAGCGACGGCAATCTGACGATGACCTACGAGCCGAAGAGCGGCCGTTGGGACGACATCCGCATGAAATGGAACGACGGCGCATGGTTCCAGCCGTTGTTCGGCGGCGGCGCGCAGTTCTTTGCCCAGAGCCGTGGCCTCGCTCCCGAAAAGGCGGAGCTACTGAAGGCGGAACTCGTTGGGAAAACGATTGTTTCCATTTGGAAATACACGCTTGGCGAGAAGAGTTTCGAAGCAACCTACACGATGCAGATGAAGGGCAAGACGCTGATGCTGGACACGAAATCGCTCGGCGGCAAGTTGGGCGCGGTGGCCTTCGGCGGCGCGAAAGGATTGGAGAATCCGCGGGCGTTTCTCATACCATATTATGATTACGCGGCGGGACGGCCTGGAGCGGTCGTCGCCGGCACGGCGGACAAGCCGTTGTTCTACACGGCGCATATCGACTGGTATCGTTCCAACGCGAGCACGCCGTGGGGCGACAGCCGCGTGGCGGACGGCATCGCCTACGCCAACGGCGGCGTGAAATACATCCCGAAGACGGACGGAAAGACGAACGACTGCTTCGAACGGTTCTTTGTGACGGTCAGCCCGAAATTCGAGGAGACGCTGCCGAACATTCCGAATCCGAAATCGCCGTGGAAGCATATTGCGGGAACCCACCAATGGCGTTCGCACGGCGCGGGAAACCGCGAACGCGACAAGGCCTATTGGTATAACATCTGGCGGCACGGCATGCGCAAATGCCTCATCACCGACCATGAAGTCTGCTGGCGTGACGGCGGCGAAAGCTTCACCTTCCGTACGAAAGCCGCCCCGAAGAAAGGCGGCGATCAAGGCATGTACGACTATGCGCGATACATGCAGGACACGCTCGGATTCGTCTATGGCCCGTACAACAACTTCACGGATTTCGCTCCTGTGAACGAATACTGGAGCACGGACATGATCGCACGCCAGTACAACAACCAGTTGCAGCCCGCATGGGCGCGCTGCTACGGCCCGAAGCCGCAGTACGCCATCGAATACTGCGCGGAATTGAGCCCCATCAACCAGAAGAAATTCCATTTCAGTACGGCGTACTGTGACGTTCATACATCTGTTACACCTTGGGGGCGTTGCGATTACGACTACCGAGTTCCGGGAGCGGGCACGTTTGCCGCGACGTTCTATTCCTACGGCGAAATCATGCTCCATCAGAAAAAGGCATGGAACGGCCCCGTCTATTCCGAAGGGCCGCACCACTGCTTCTACAGCGGTTTGACGGACGGCAACTACGCGCAGGATCGTTCATACTATCTGCCGTCTGATCCGTGGCTTGTGGATTTCGATCTGCGCAAGATCCACGACCAGGAATGTAATTTCGGCATGGGCAACCATGAGATGTTCTTCCGCAGCCGCTGGAAAATCGTCGGCGAAGAAGGGACGGACGCGGCGGTGGACCGCTTCCTGGCGGCGACGCTGGCGTTCGGCCATCCGGGCTTCCTCGTCAGCATGGGTGGCATCCGCCGCACGATGCGCGGCTATTTCATGCTGCAGCAGCTGCATGAACGCTACACGCAGGTGAGCGCGGATACCATCGGCTATGTCGATGCGGACGGCAAAATCTACGACACGAGCGCGGCGCTGGCGAACGGCGTCTATAAGCGGTCGCAAGTCGTTGTCCGTTACAAGGACGGCACTTGTGTCGCGACAAACGGCAATGTGAAGGAATGGATGAAGACGACGTTCAAAGGCCGCATACTGAATCTCCCGCCGCAGGGGTACGCGGGTTGGACGGAGGATCCGAAAAATCCGGAAGAGTGGCCGTTTGAATTGGAAAAAGTGGACAGTTGGGAGAAGGACAAGATTGTTGTCATCTCCTCCATGCACAATGGAGAGCGTTGCGACTACGCCGTCACGCCTGATTACATTTATATCGACGGTCGTGACAAGGCGTTCCAGCGGTTCAATATGGCGGCTTCCAGCGGTGCGGGCGTCCTTCGCATCATTGACAATAGCAATTTTGAATTCATCCCGTTGAACGGCGCTGAATGTGGCTGGGCATTGGATATGATTGCACCTGTAAACATCATGGAAGTGACGGCGTTGGATAAAGATATGAAGGAAATAGGGAAGACGTCCACGCGTTTCGCCCGTGGGCTTCAGTATGTTATTCCAGTGGAAGGTGCATTCAGCTACAAGTTGAAGGCGATAGCCTGTGCAAATGGTTTTCCCGGTTTGAAATGCGATGTAAGCGTCGTAGCGGCTGGTGAAACGGTCGAAATCACGGATTATAAAGGTGAAAAGCATACGAAGAAGATTCCTGACGATGCGAAGAAAGGACAGCGTATCTGGTTTGAAATCAACGGCCAGTGGATTGATTTCACGGTCGATGAACTCGTCAGTGTCGATTACAAGATGGTCGATGACGACGTGGAATTCACGTTTGCGGCGAAACGCCCTGATGTGAAGGAACTTGCATGTACGTTTGAAGGAATGTCCAAGACGGTCGCCATGGACGGCAACGGTCGCGCGACGACGCTGTTCAAGATGCCGGAAATGCTTGAAACGGAGATGCGTACGGCGGCATTGGCGATTTCGTCCGGGGCGGCGAAGCAATCGGTCGTCTTCGGCATGAACATCATTTACAAGCATGTGCCGTATCCGTTCGATTGGCAGAAGCCTGTTTCGAAGGGCATCTGCTTCCGCAAGGGAAAGGAGCAGGAGTCGATGGGCAGCACGGGGGCGAGTGCCACTTGGAGGGCCGGAAACGAATCCGGGCTGGCCTGTGACGGCGTGCTGAAGAGCGGCTGGTTCATGCATCCGCCGTACATGGGTGGCGTCGGCTATACGTATGTGGCGTATAATATGGATGTTCCGGACGACGATGCCGCGCTGTTCCGCGCGATGGTCGGCAAGCAGGACGGCAGCGATTCAGGCGACGGCATCTGGTATTACGTTTATGTGAAGGATGCCGCTGGAAAGGAGACGAAGGTCGGCGAACAGCGTGTGAACGAACATGTCTGGAAGCCCATCGAGGCGAATCTGGCGCCGTGGAAAGGGCAGTCCATCCAGTTGAAACTGGTCGCCGACGTCGGTCCTGCGGACAATTCGACGGGCGACTGGTCCTGCTGGGCGGAAATGCGTCTGGAATCGAAGGACTTGCGTTTTGCACGGACGTTGGACAAGCTAGGCGGACAATTCACCTTCGAAGAACCGAAGGAATACGTCAAAGGCCTGACAACGGCGGACTTGCGGAAGGCAAAGCGCGGATGGCTCTGCTATGAAGGTCAGGGCTTCAACAGCTCGCCTGGCTCATACGAAAGCTACGGCGTGCTGAACGGCGTGAACTTTGGTCTGCTGAAGGCTTCCGCCGGCGACGAGACGAAGAACACATGGGGCGAGGAAATCCGCAATGAATTGAGCGACAAGGCGTTGAAGACTCTGGTGAAGTACACCCGCTTCGAGCTGCTCAATCCGGCGGAGGATTATTACAAGCTGCGCCGTTTCCGCGTCGTGCACGAACTGGAGGATGGCCGGACGGTCAGTTCCAAGATCATGTCGGCCGCCGTCACGCAGCCGGGCGACTGGGCATACGCGGAAGGCATTCTGGTCGATATGGGGTCAATCGTGACGATACCGATTGAATTTTAAATTAACAATTAACAATTAACAATTAACAATTAACAATTAACAATTAACAATTAACAATTAAC
>JAGCSE010000049.1 GCA_017964325.1 Victivallales bacterium
AGGCGGAGTCCTGCACGAACCAGGGGCGCATCGACGCATACGTCCGCACGGCGAAGACGGTCTATGTCTTCGAGTTCAAGCTGGACAAAAGCTCCGACGAGGCCGTCGGACAGATTCTCGACCGACGCTACTACGAGAAATTCCAGGGTTGCGGTCTGCCAGTTCGCCTGATTGGCGTAAACTTCGACTCCTCCAAGGGCCGAATCGACAATTGGAAGGAGGGAACGCTGCCTTCTGGGAATTGACCATCAAATACAGTGAACCGGGCAATGACGGATTCTGCCGGATACAGTTTTTAAAATACCGATGGCCAGTACAGTAGATTCATGTCAACTCAGACGGCAAGCATCCTGCGGATGTCGTCCGGATTGTCCTGTGCTTTTGTGAAGACATAGTCCGCCGTGGCGGGGATGGCGATGCCATCCGCATGGGCGCGTTCCGCGCCGCCGCCTGTGAGATTCACGAGAATGTAGTCGTCTTCGCCGACAGTGCCTTGCTCCTTGGCGATGAATAACGAGGCTAGGCAGACTTGCGCGGCTTTGTCCAAATCAATGCCTTCAAACTCTTGGAATAGTTCTCCTGCCTTTTTAGATTGTTCATCCGACGGGACATAGAACAATCCTCCCGTTTCACTGAGGGCGTCGAAGAGGCCGCCTGTCAAACCATACGGCGGCTTGCGGTTGCTCAGGACGGGGGAATAGGCCTTCAAAGCGGCGGCACGGGCTTCGTCTTCTGGAATATCGGGAAGGTCACGCGATTGGGCCACCCATGCGTCTGCCAAAATGGTAAATGCCTCCGATTGGGAAAGATGGAATCGCGGAAGGCGTTGTCCAAACTGTCCGTCCATGATGAGACGCCATGCCATTTCCCATGTCGCGATGGCCCCTGTTCCCGAACCGACCGCCTGGAAATAATGCTGTGGAATACATTTCATTTCCTCTGTGGCGGCTAGGATGACCGTGCCCATGCCGTCGCGCCGCGCGATGTTCTTGGCGCCGCCTTCCGCGAAGAACGGCTCCAGTTCGCAGATGTGGTTGGCGAGCTGGATGGCATCGAAATAGTCTGCATCTTTCAAAACGACTAATTTGACACAGTCCGCCTTGGGAATGGTCGTCCACATTTGCGGCAGGGCGAATTCGGGCACGACGACCATCGTGTTGATTTTGAATTGCGAGCCGTATTCGAAAAATGCACGGCCCGTATTGCCGGCTGAGGAGACGACAATCGTTCGCTCTTCGCCTTTCGGAATCCGCGCAAGGACGGAGGCGGCTTCCAGTTCTTTGAAAGAACAGGTCTTCATACCGCCGTCGCGTTCGGGCCAGTAGCCGTTGAAGGCGAAATAGAGGTTCTCCAATTCAAGTTTGTTTGACAAGGCATCACTTTGAAAGACAATGGTTTGGGGAGCGCGCGCAAATGTCCGTCGGATAGGCAGCCAATGCTGGTAACGGAACAAGCCTTTGGCGCTATCGACTGGCTCGAAGCCGTTGACGGCATAGTCTGCCTGAAGCATGGAGGGGCCATGCGCCTCCTGACAGTCGAGGAGGAAGCCTTTTTCGGAATCATCGTAGATTTGGCCGCATTCGACGCAGCGCAATGTATAGTGAGCCATTTTCAAACCTATTTGTCTATAATGGGTTGATTGTCCGTCTTCTCACGCATGATCTTGGATTCGCCTTTTGGCGGCACGGTGGAACGCCACAGCTGCCAGTCGTTCGGAAAGACTTTTTCCAAGAACAACCAGTCTCGTCCATTTTTATAAATATCTGACAAGACGGAGTTTTGAATTGGATAGAAACGACCGTCCGGCGGTGGGATGAGAAGATGCATCTGCTCGTTTTCAGCTTGGGCGAGGAAATCCTGTTCGCTGAAATTAAGCTTGGAGACAAACCGTTTCGCCTCTGGATCCGGATAAAGGGCGGGCAGCCGCGAGCCAACGAGAATGACCCGCGAATTTGGCCAGTATTGGTCGATGAAATCAATGATTTCCTGCGCATTAGGAGCGTCGGCGATTTCGCCTGGCTTGAACGTCTCCTCCTGCTTTTTGTCAGGATCCTCCGATATTTCATATTTCGAGGCGACAGTTCCAAAGAAACACGCGATGACAACTGTGCAAGCGGTGGCGGCATACCAGGCGAAACGGACATTCCGTGACGGCGCAGACGATATGAAGCAGAGCGTGACGGTTGAAAGGACAAGAATGTAGGCGAGAGGGCCGAGAGCTGCGGGACCGATTCCATAACGCGCTGAAATATAAGATACAAGCGGAATAACGATGCAGGCGGGGAGAAGACATTTGGCCGTCTGGCGGCGGTCGCCCTTCAACGACAGTATGACAAGCGTTATGATCATGGGAAGGAACACCACACAGTCGAAAGACGTTTTCGGCTGGAGGATTTTCACGCTCATGCGGTGGGCCGCGTCACGAAGACCGAAGAATACGTCATTGAAAATCAACGAGTTCCAAAGCAACCAAATGGCGATGCAATAAAGAAGCGGAGCCCAGAGGATGGTGCGGATGCCGCGATGTTCCTGCCAACTGCCTTGCTTTTTCAGTCGATATTGCTCCGCAAGAAGCGGAATCGTGCAAAATCCGATGATGATGGCGCCAGGCCCCGCAAAGGCGAACAGCCCGATGCAAACGGCGACGAGCAGCAGGTCCCGTAAAGTGTCAAGTTCTTCCCAGCGAACAAGATAGAAGATGGCCGCAGCGGCCGGCACGGCTGATGACCAGTTGGGATCCAATGAAAGCAGAAGATTGCGGAGGAATGGAATCAAAACAGAAAGCACAAGAAGCAACGGAGCCAATATCCATTGGCGGCGCATGACAGCGAGGCGTAGAAATAAGGTCATGACAACAGCTTGGGAAACGGCGCAAAGAAGCAGGCCAGGATTGCCGCCCGTGATTCGGCAGACGACATTGGCCGCCAGCAGCGCGACCGTCGGCAGGAACGGATTGTCCAAATTGCCGACGAGAGCCTGCCGCCCCCAGTCGTTTCCAGCCAGAATGGAATCGACAATGCTCTGGTGGATGGACAGTTGCATCCCCGGATACCCTCCGAGATGGTATCTGGCGATGGTGAGAATGACAATGCACGCAAGCCAGAAGAACGGAGGCGTGTTGATTTGTTCCGTATTGGTCTTCTTATCGTTGGATTCTATCATGGTCATTATGCTAACTCCTTGACCGCAATTGGTTGCAGGAGGTTATTTGGTCGCGAAATGTTTTGTCTTCTCCCAATGGTGCGGATTGGTGAAGAGTTGGAGGAATCCCTTCCAGGCGGCGATGCTGATCATCAGCCAATAGAATGGCATGATGATGCCCACATTTGCAAGATGCCCCGCCCCCCGTTTGACGCACGCAATGGCGGATGTATATGCAAAGACGAAATTTCCGATGAAGAGGCAGAAAGAGCCCATGACGAAAATCGGCGCGGGGAAGAAGGCATCGACGCCCGCCGGCCTGAAGACCAGCCAGATGAGAGTCATGAGCCAATAGAATGGATTGATGAGTTGGCTGAAGAAGGAACCGCCGATGAGCAGATGGAACTGTATGCTGTTCCAGAATCCGAACTTGCGGTGGAGGCCGACGATATCACGCGTATGTATAAGGTATGTCTGGATATAGCCTTTCACCCAACGAGAGCGCTGCTTGATCCAAAAGAGGAGATTCGGGCAGGCCTGTTCCCATGTGGAGGACTCCAATACGCGTGTCCGCCAGCCACTTGCGAAAAGCCGCAGGCCGAGATCGCAGTCTTCGGTGACGTTGTATTCATCCCATCCGCCGACTTTCCGCAACACGTCCAGACGGAAATGGTTGGACGTGCCGCCGAGGGGGATGGGAGCCTGCAGGCAGTCGAGACCAGGCAGGCAAAGGCCGAACCACGTAGCGTAGTCAGCCGTAAAGCATTTTGTCAAAAGGTTTTGGTCTGGATTGTAGAATCCGAGCTTGGCCTGAATACAGGCGACATTCTTCGGGCATTTTGCAAAGGCGTGGGCGGCCTTTTTCAATTGGTCGGGCTCTGGCTTGTCCTCCGCATCATAAATGACGAGATAGTCGGCCTCTCCGTCTTCGATGGCGACATTGCAAGCCTTTGGCTTCGTGCGCGGATACGATTTCGGAATGGGCGTGATGACGAATGGCGGCTTGAGGTTGAGGGAATGCGCAACGCCCATGGTTTCGTCGTCGTCCTCTTCAATAAGAAGGCGGATTTCAAGCCTGTCCTTTGGATAGTCTAGCTTGGAAAGTCCATCGACGAGATGCGGGAGGATGTCGCCTTCATGGTACATGGGGAGGATGACCATGTAGCGCGGCCATTCCTTTCCGTTTGGCGGTGCGGCGAGTTCCTCTGGCGTGAATTGAATCTCCCGTTGCTTTTGGAGCGCAAGCTCGATGATAAGCATTCGATATAATGTTGATGCAAGATAAAATATTGTCAACACAAGATTGATGACGAATATTTCAGAACGCCAATCCGCGACGGCCCATGCAATCAGCCCGAACACAAGCAGCCACAAGGCGGTTTTCTGCCATTTGCAGACCGTCAACGTGGCCTGTGGGAAGCCTCGCGGTTCGTATGGCCTGTCCGTGTTATGGGTTGTCAAATCAATGATTTTAGGCATAATGGATCAAATCTGATTGGTTATTGGAAAAGCTTGGCAAGGCGGGAAGCCGTGTGCTGGATGACCCAGACTCGCCCCGCGTTGTTCAGGGTGGGGATGGTGATGGAATGGTCGGCGAGATACCATTCGCCGGTATTGACGTGTCCCAGAAGGGCTTGTGCATAAAGGTCGATGATGGGCGTGCCTGTGCGGACGGCCAATTCTTTTAAGTAAAGCGCCGCCAATCGTGATTCTTCGACGGATATTCCAGGCAGTTGCGGTAGCGTCACAAAAATCGGTTGGATGCCCTTTGCCTTGCAGACTTGCGCCACAAAAAGAATCTGGTCTGTCGCCGCCAATGGTCCAAGCCCCGCCTTAAGTGGCTTGCAGCCAATGGACAATAACGCAGTCTTCGGCTTCAGACCGACCAAGGTGGAAAGATTCGCGAGAACGGCGATTTCATCATCCGTCCCCTGCGGACAATGGACGGTGGCATGCGTGATTTGCGTAAGCGGCTTGTGCTGAAAATATTCTGACAGAAGCGTTTCTGGAAGTAAATTGGCCTGCGGCGCATTGGCGGTGGCGATGAAATCGTCCAAAATGAAAAGCGAGTCAGGATAGGCGATCGACGGCGTTTCCTGCGTAGCGTCAGGCAGCGGATCGGCCACAAAGGCGACACGACACGCATCGGCCTTGTCGTTTTCGAAAAGCGATGTGCCTTGTGCTACGACAGGGCAATTTGCGTCTTTTGACCGAAGGATTTTTACCGTCAGCGGTGGAAATGGCGTTGCTCCAGCAAAATCGGAAGTAAACACGATGGCCGTTGCGTCGTCTGTGACAGGAAGGCTGAATTGGAAGGTTTCATGGTCGGCGGTGGTTGTGACGAGTACCTCTCCTCTGATGCCGTCTGCTTTTTCCAATTGTGCATGGACATTCAGAAATCCATGCAATTCAACAGGAACGGATTCCGGCCATTGGACACGAATGTTGCCTTTCAGATTGTCGCCGTGGCGGACAAGAGGCGTCAATTCTCCGATATGGGCATAGAAATTGGCGGCGATGCCCTGTGTCCAGCGGGCGAATCCCTTGAATGTGTAGTCCGCTTTCGGTGTATGCAATTTAATAGTTGGATAGCCCCTTCCCGCACAGATGGCATGGTTGTTGATTTTTGGAGACTGCCGAGTTGAATCCAGCGGAAGGAGCTCCGCTGACGCGTTTTCCGAGAGTCGGTAGCTGACGATAGATTCGTCCATTTGCTGAAAATAAAAACTCTGTTCTTCAAAAATCGTGGCGATGACGGAGGCATCAGGCTGGCCGTTGACTTCGACTCCCAGAATGGGGGAACGTCGCATGGGAAACAGTCCCGTCGGCTGCGCCCCAGCTCCTTCCTTGTCCTGAGCATCTTTTATAAGTAACTGCGGGATAGGTTGATTCAAACATTGGACGACCAAAAATTGAAGCGCATGAAGACCAGGCTTGACATCGACTGCGGCTCCGAAACGCCCCCCCTCTTTGCGGAACTCGACGTTTTCCGTGTCCTGCCAGTTGGCAACTGGCTTGCCGTCCAGAAGAACAGTCCATGCGACGTGTGTCTGGTTGCCGCCGAAGCGGACGGTCTGCGGTTTTTCGACATTCCAGAAGCCTTCCCAAGTGAACACAGACACGCCGTAAGTCTGTTCGGGGGGTTGCAGCCATCTTGGATGACCGTCGGGAATAAGTCCGAAATTCGTCGTCGGTATGGGCGGCAACTGGTTTCTGCGTTGCTTGAGATTGGCGAAAAGCCGCAGCATTTCAGGAGCGGTGAAAGCACGGGTCGTCAACGTCTGGGCGTGACGATGGACGCGGACGGGCACGCCCGTCCATGGCGGATTCTCCTTCGGCGGTTCTTTCAGCAGATAGAGGGAGGCGTTCGGATTGATGTTCGGCGGCGTTCCGCCGGGAGCAGTCAGTTTGACGGCGTTGACTGCCGCGCCAATCATCACGCCGTCTTGGAAGAACGAGACGGATTCGAGGCGGTTGCTGCGGTCATCGATGGCGGCGACATATTTCGTTTCTTGTGCAAATTCCTCTGGAATCGGCACAAAGAGAGCTGGCGAACGCTTTGCATAGACAAGAAAACGGACTCGGGCAATGGCATCTTTCTCATGCCAAGGAGCCGCCGCTGGCTTATTCTGTGCGAAAACGGACAGTGCGCCCAAAAGGAACAAAATGAAACTTTTTTTAAGGCAAGTCATGGTCATGAACGGTGATTGTTTTTGCCAAGACGGAAAATCGGTTTACATTAGGACGATGGTTCGAAAACCAAAAGTCAAAACTAATAACATAAGGACAGGATTGCAATGCGCCAATTTTTTTGTGTAATTATCTCGATGGTTGTCTTGATGGCTTTCAGCGGCTGCGGGAAGGCCCCCTCCAAAACGGAGGAGGCGGGGACGAAGACGTTGACATTCTGGCATATCATGAACTATTCAGGCCCGAAAGAAGTGCTGGAAGCCGCCGTCAAGCGCTTCGAAGCCTCGCATCCAGACGTGAAAGTCGTTGTGCAGACGTTTGAAAACGATGCGTACAAAGTCAAGCTGGCGAACGAGATGGCGAGTGGGAACACGCCAGACGTGTTCTTCACCTGGGGCGCAGGCGGACAAACGTCCGAATACATCCGTCAGGGGAAAGTCCTATGCTTGAATGAGTACGTAAAAAGTAACGATTGGGAAGGCCGTTTTATTGATTCCGCACTCTCAATCTGCCGCAATGGGCAGGATTTGTATTCCGTCCCGCTGGATTTGAGCGCCGTAACGCTGTGGTGCAACAAGAAAATGTTTGAATCCAATGGTTTGGCATATCCAAAGACATTCGAGGAACTTCTGTCCGTTTCAACGGCGTTCCGTGCCAAGAAGGTGACGCCGCTGGCTTTGGGCAACATGAAAAAATGGCCGGGCGCGTTTTATTTCTGCTATTTGGCGAACCGTTGCGGCGGCACGAAGCTGTTTCTGGATGCGGCGGCTGGCGTGGATGGCGCGTCATTCGACGACGAGGCGTTCGTGAAGGCAGGGGAAATGCTCCGCCAATTGATTGACGCCAATGCGTTTTCAGTCGGTTTCAACGCATTGGAAGACGATGCCGCCCGCACGTCATTCATCAACGGCAAAGCGGCCATGTACTTGACTGGCAGTTGGATAGTAGCTCGTGTCAAGGACGAAAATCCAGATTTCCTGGCGGACATGGTTCCCGTACCTTTCCCTGCGGTCGCTGGAGGCAAAGGCGACCTGCGGACGGTTTTGGGCGGTGTCAACTGCGGCTTTGCAATTTCCAGTGCATGCAAGGAACCACAATTGGCTGTGGAACTGCTTGATGCTCTTACGGATGCACAAGTTGTCAACGACTGGTGCAAAATTGGACGGATTCCTGCCGTGAAGACAACGGCTGAACAAAATGAACTGCTTCCCGCGCCGACACGGCTCGCCTTGGAACTGCTGGACAAGTCCGACACCATTCAGCCGTACTATGACCAATATCTGCCTGCACGCCTCGGCGTTGAACATGCAAACACAACGCAGAATTTATTTGCGGGCACGATGACGTCGGCGGAAGCGGCGAAGAAAATGGCCGAAACCGCCCGTTCACTAAAGGAAAAATGACAAAATCGCCCGATGAATTTGCAAAAAGTGAAAAATGATGTAATTTAATACTGAGTAAATTTTAAGTCTCCATCGTCTAGTGGCCTAGGACAACGGGTTCTCATCCCGTCAACACCAGTTCGACTCTGGTTGGAGATGCCATATTTTGCCCCCTGGACATATTCAAGGGGGCTTTTTTAGGCTCTAGGTCATTCGGGGGGGGGGACAGCATCTGCATCGTCGCAGATAAAAATGGAGGGAAAAGATAAAATTGGGAAGCTCCTTGCTTTGGAAGGAGAACTTTTCCCAAATGAAACTTGTGATCAACAGCGGCTCAACGTCTTTGGAAAAACACAGATGTCTGCCCAATATGCAAATGCAACAGAAAACAGGAGGCGGGATGGAATTTTTTTAGAAAAACAAGGATATGGAGGATAATAGTATGAATAAACACAAATAACAAGACAGTCACTCAAAAAGGAAAAACGCAATGCAGAAAATGCTTCCTGTTCTTAGCCTGCTAATTTTTTGCGGTTGTATCTATTCCAACAAAAACACCGTAAGACCGACCAGCAGTGGAAAGGAAGCCATCTCTTCCATGAAGGATGCCATCGACAATAATGGGAAGGAATGTGTTTACAACTACAACAAGGAGGAACGAATGAACATGACAATGGATCAGATTTTAGATGAACTGTACGCTGCTGGAAAAGAATGCCTTAGAGAACGTAGCTTCTTGTATTCCCCCTGGGAACGATCTGATCGTAGAAATGAATACATTTCAAGATTTGACAAGGCTATTTTTGCTTGTCTTGACATTCCCGCCAGAAATGGTCATGCTCTTGCGGCGTTTAGACTTGCGCAATTGTGTTCCGAGCCATATTCGTGGAAAGTGTACGACCCATCTCGCGCAGATGAGCTGAAAACACAGGCAATGGCCAATATGGTCAAGCAAGTCGAAGCTAAACCGTCATTGGCTTTTGATGCTGGTTTTGCCTACTTGTACGAGAGCGGTTCCAAGGATATTCAAAATGCGGAACGTTGTTTTCAGATTGGAGCGGATGCAGGAGACGCTTCATGCATTTGGCAATTGGGTGAAATTGCAAAAATGACAGGGCAAAAAGAACGTGCATTCCAATATTTTCTGAAGGCGGCGAAGCTTGGTCAGGGAATGGCAATGTTTGAAGTTGCCGAATGTTTTAAAAATGGCGAAGGAACTCCCGTAGATAAGGACGAAGCCATACATTGGTACAAACTATGTGTTGAATCCAAATATGCAGCGAGTTCTGATGCAGAAAATCGCCTTAAAGAGTTAAAAGCTGATTAACTAAATCATTTGTAATAAGAGTATTATTCTATATATGTATTAGTGAATTTATACGCAATTTGAAAAATAGTCAATGTTGATTGCATAATATAAAAAAATTATTATATTAGGAAAAATAAAAACCATGTAGTACGTACAATACATGGAAAAATCGGTAACTGTGTAAATATAACTCCCTAAAACTGTGTGAAGCCCATGGAAAACCACCCCAATAATCCCATCCCGCCGAACGCCCCCGTCCCTCCGAATGCCCCCGTCCAGCCAAATGCTATTCCCGTACAACCAAAATATAATCCACCTGTCCAGCCGAACACCCCCGTCCAGCCGAATGCAATTCCCGTACAACCAAAATATAATCCACCTGTCCAGCCGAATGCAATTCCCGTACAACCAAAATATAATGCACCTGTCCAGCCGAATGCACCTGTCCAGCCGAACGCACCTATGCAACCAAACTATAGCGCGCCTGTAGTTCAACCGAACGCCCCCATAATACAACCGAACGCATCCGCACAGCCAAACTACAATACCCCTTACCAGCCCCCAAAAAGCACGAATCAGATCATAGATTTCTTTACTTTCAAGTTCATGATCCTGGAGGTGATTTTACCCATTATCTTCGCCCTATGCCTGCTTGGATTGGTTGTCTGGAGCTTCAATATCATTAGCAAACATTTTATCATGGGGTTATTTGTCCTCGTCGGCGGCTTTTTGGGATTGCGCATCGCCTTCGAACTAGTCATGGTAATGTTTTCTATTTTGGGAACCTTGCGGCAAATTCGCGACAAACTCCCTGATAAGAATACCCAGCACTAACTTTCGGAGGTTGTGATAATTATGCAAAGTGACCCTATCGGAAGATCTCCGGCCAAACCTCCATATTATTGGGGAGGTAACATAATCGTGGGAATTCTTTTGTCGCCGTTGTTTGGCTTTGGAATAGGACTGACCATTTTCGAAATCACCATGCCGCGCTACCAAGTCTCCGTGACTCTCCCCTCATCATTGGGGGATGCAGTTGGCAAGGCGATGTTGCGCGAAAAAATGCGAGAGGTCGAAATGCCGCATGTCTGGAAAATCAAACTATGCATGTGGCTGGCGCTTCTTTTGGCAATGTTTTGTGCCGTGGCGTGGGTACAGTGGTCCATCAGCAAACGTCGTTTGGAACTACGCAAGTCAGATCCATCTGCAGCCGAGGAGTTTGACAAATCTGTCGCCTTACAAGAACCTCGTATGTGGATTTTGCAAGTTTGGCAATACCTGTGCGAACTTGCAACACCAAATGGACGGCAACGCATGGTGAAATGGCTGGCGGATTTCTTCAATTTCAAAGTGTTGCTTATTGAAATACTAGCACCATTTCTGTATATCATGTCACTCTTATATATCACTGGAAAAGGCATCGATTTATCGGCAAAAATCGCTGTGCAATATAAAATCGGAGGCATTTTCGGAGGAATAACCTATTTCCTTATTGAGGCTATACTATGCCGTCTCACAATAGAATATTTCATGGTGCCATTTTCGGTACAGGGTATCCTGCGCGATATCCATGACCGAATAACATCATAAAGCGCTATTCCGAGACCAATGCTTGGGCATGCTGCCCATTTTTTCTTTACTGAAGGGAGGAAACACCTTTGACGAGCAGTTACTCGTTGCCGATTATGAGTCCAGACCAAGTCGGAAAGATCAATGAAACTGTGCACATCCGCATCCATACTCAATATGGATGCGTGAAATACAATGTTACAAATGACAGATTAAAAACTAGTTCGAGATTCCTGACATAATTCTGTTTTCAGACATTATTTTTGAGAAAAGCTGGCTTGCAAACAGCATTTTTGGCATTATACTATTACCTGCTGAACAGCATTCGGCTGCACAGCGTTGTATTGTTTAACCAAGGAGCTTTCAAACCATAAAAAAAAGCATTTTTCTCCCTACATAGTCAGCGGTAAACCGTTGATATAGTGCTTTGTGACACTCTAAAATTAGGACCTTTGGATTTACGCAATAGCATACACAGAGCGCTCAACCTTGAGCGTCTCATTTCATTATTGCGTAGGTTGTCCTAAACCTTAGAGTGTCTTGGATTGAGATGCTCTTTTTTTGTGCTTGAATTCCGCAGAATGTTTAAGGAGAAAAAAATGTCCAAGGCAATCGTTACGTTTTTGGCGGCAAGTGTCATGATGTCTTTATGTTTGGCACAGGAGGAGGCTGCTCAACAGGGTGTACAAGAAGGCGTGCAGAAAGTCATACTGAAGATTTCCACAGTCGAAACTGTAGGGACGAGAACGCAAAAAACATGGAATCCGCCCGCGCCGCCCATGGCCTTGCAGGAAGTTCCGTATAATGAACAGGATATAGCCAAAGCGACGCCAGAAGAGGCAAGGCGTATGTCAAAGGAGAATCATGAACAACGAATTGCCAATCAGAGAGCGCAAGCAGCCCTTGCACTAGATGCTTTCCTTGCTGCGTCCAAGCATTATGAGGGGGTCAAAAAGCAATTGGAGGGAACTACTTTTGGCCGTCAGGTGATATTGGCCGTTGATAAATTCTCCGGCATGGCTGGTGAATATTTTGATTCCGACTGCATTGAGTTCTTCCATCGCATGGACATGGATGAAGGGGATAAGGAATCATATTTGAAAGATATGAAAACTTCGGATCTTGTCACGGCGCCGTATTTCATTAAGCTTGTGTTTGATGATCCGCGCATTGAAACGGGAAAAGTGAACATGAATGGTCAGGAAATCAAAATGACCAAAATGATACAGTCGGTGACCTATTCCATCCAAGCATTGTCGGGCAAAATCATCACCTCCGGGAATGTAAAGAAAGAAAAAAAGAGCAGGACGACAAATGCAATTGTCACGAATGGCGCCGATGAGAACATGATCGTCGAATTAATTGAGGAATCGCTGGCGGAAGTTGCAAAACGCATCAACAAGTTCTTTGTGGCAAAGGCTAGCATCAAATTGATCGGCCCCAAGAAGGATGAGGATTTCGATCCCGAGGCCGCAACTATCGAAATAGATGGTACGCAATATGATGCTGATGAGGAATTCTCAGTCATGAAAGGAAACCATGTCATTGTCATTGACATGGATGGTTTCAAGCAGAAGGGAAGCACGAGAATTTCAATCAAGAAAGATGGACAGATTAAGATTTCCATGAAAAAAGTCGTTGTAAAACAAGAAGCTGATGATGCCGAGTAAGGAGTTATCGAAAATGAGAAAAATTGCTTTGTTTTTTGTCTGCGGTTTCGTAAGCCTGTTTGTCGGCTGTATATCGTACACTGGGGCGATTATGCCAGGTGACGATGCTGTCGATGAAGGCAATCGCGCATTTGCGCAGAAAGCCGCACAGGAATATGCGCAACGCCAGCAATTTAAGCGTGAAGTGACTATCCAGGAGGCAGAAGGGATGAGGCTGTTCCTTAGTCCGGAATATGTTCCGCGAACCAACAACCCCAGAGTCAATGAACTTTGCCGGAACATTGAGATCAGACGCGCCATAGCCCAAAGTGCAAAGGCCTGCCTGAAGGAAATCGTAAACAATCTGCAGGATTTGAAGCTTGTCGGGGAAAATGCTCCGGCGATGGTTTCGGTTCAAGCCGATGACAATCCAGCCACTTCTCAAATATATAAAATTGCATATAACATAGCCAATGTCGATATGCAGCTTCGTGAAACGTCAAATGTATTGAACAAAAAAGAAACCATTTGTACATGGGTGGCGAATGCGTCTGTTGAGATTAAAATGATAGCCCCGAATGGAAATGCCGTTTTCAATTTCAGCGCCATGGGCACTGCATCGCAAAGCGACGATGGGAGCAGACGGCCAAATGCCACCATGCTTGAAGAAGCCGCGGTGGAGGGTGTGAAACTCGCAATGAAAAAATATTCATTGAAATTCGGGCCTGTCCTATATGTTGTGGAAACTTGCCAGAATGGAGAGTTCGCTCGCATCAATGCAGGAACGAATTTCGGCCTTAAGCCAGGAATGAAAATAGAATTCTTCCATTGCCGCATGCAAGAGGGATTGGATGGACAGCCGGAAGCCATTGAGACACGTGTGGCTTTGGGAACGATCGGGGTGGCCAATGCACCAATCAACGAGGATAGCGCCTGGGTGCATATAGATGGATATGACAAGAATGCCCCCCGTACCGTCTTCCGCTGGACTTCAGCACGTGTTGTCCAAGGAGAGGGATCGACTGGTAATCTGCAAATCCCTGGGCTTTCAAATTTTTAAAATGTGATTCTTAAGGAGGACAATCACCGATGAATAAATTCTTCCTATTGCTTTTTGGTGTTTTTTTCACAATTTCTCTTGCGGTCGCCCAAGATGATGCAGAAGAGAATGGTCCGGACATGCGTCCGATGGTTTACATTGATGCAAAAGCCATAGAGAACAAGTCTGATAATAAAGACGCCAATTTCAAGGGACTCATTGACCGCCTAAACAATGGCCTGACCGAATGTGGAGTTTATCGCGTTCTCAATTCATCTGATTTGGCTACCGGAGCACAAGACGATGATATATTCAAGGTTGTTGCGGATGATGGCGGCAAGGAGTCCAAAGTGGAGACTCCGGCCATGAAGATATACATGACCATCATGCAATATGGCTATGCAAAAAATACCGATAAGGATATGTATGGCAATGTATCGGCTGTATATCAGGCAAAAATTGAATTGATCTTGAGAGTGGTTGATATGCGCACGAAAGAGACGCTGAAATCAAAGAACATTTCCAGATCCGCCACTGGAACAGCCACTGCTCAGGCAAATCTTGTGGAGCAGGTTTTGCAGGAGGCGAACAAAAAGGTTGTCAATGACATCATCGACGAACTTATCAAAATCACTCCATTCGGAGTATTGGATGTTGAAGGCAAGGAAGTGTTGATTGATGCACCCGGCAATCGCCTTGTCAAGGGACAGGAGCTGCCTGTCTTCAAAAAGGGAAAGAAGGTTAAGAACAAGCGAACAGGGAAGATGACGGCAAGGGAGAGCCAAGTCGCGACGATTTCTGTCGTGAGCATTGGAGAAGATTCCGTTACCTGCGTGCTGAAATCTGGAGAGCTCCCTCCCGATGAGGATGCCGAGGAAGGCTCTGAATTTGACAAATACATCGTACGCATTCCAGACAAGGATGCTTCATCCGCTACTCAAGCGGCTCCCGCTCAAGCGCCTTTGCCGGCGAATAAGAATGTAGCGCCATTCTAGAAAAATTGGCTTTTCGCCCCGATCGAGGTTTTGCCCGATCGGGGCTTTTGTGTTTATTGGTCAGCTTGAATTCGCTGGTTAGCTATCGTCAGTCGTCGAACTCTTTACAGGAACTGTAGGAGTCACAGGATTGTGTCTCGATGAGTTGGCTAAATCTGGCCGACGGCGTCGAAGTAATCTATTTATTTCGTATTATCTGCGTTTTTTAAGTTATTGTAATTTTGTACTACTATCGTTAATTTTCTTGCTGCCTAATCGTCTAATCGTCTCGCGTCTAACGTCTTGCCGTCTATCGTCTCCGCTTTTCTCACGTCTCACGTCTCTCGTCTCACGTCCTCCCCCAGCAGGAGGCGCAATGGCGTCGCCATCACGCGGTTTGACATGAGACAATAAGACATGAGAGGAAAAGATTGCATGATGATTATTTGGTTGCGACCTGACCACTCCATGTCTTTCATACATTTCGTGGTTACAATTCAATGACTTGACAGATAATTACGCATTCAGATTTCCCAAGAACCCTTGCGAGAAGAAGACAGGCTGGTAGCCGGCCTCGACCAGACAGCGTGTCGCCGTCTCAAGCCGTTTCAGGTGGTCGGGCAAATAGTTGTCGTAGTACGGGAAGGAGTATTGCTCATGGCTGGCGACGCCTAGAATCTCCGTGCCGCGCTCTTCGTTCCGTTTGATCGCGACGGCGTATTTCTTCGGTATCTCCGCCAATGGCACAAGATTGCAGCAGACGGTGTTATGGAAGAAACTGACGCCGAGCTGCGGATCGTAATAGACGATGTTCTTGTCCATGAAATCCTTCTCCTCCTGCATGCCGTAGTGCATGGCCATGCCCGCCAATTCGTTGCCGCAATCGACGCCCGAAAGGCTCCGTTTCTCAATGCTCTTCATGTTGCCGCCGCGTTGACGGTCCTCCAGGCTCGGCCCGCCCATGACGCGCAGGCGGAAGTTGTTGCTGTAGGCGGTTACACCGCGGCGGATCGCCTCCTGCGCGACGGCCGGATGCACGTTCGCCCAATGAATCACGACGGGGGCGATGAAGCATTCAGGCCCTGCAAAACGTTCTATCTCCTTCTGCACCATGTCCCAATGCTTGCCGAAGGTCTCCGCCGTCGCCTCCGCGTAGGGGCGGTCAGGAAATTCGCTGTAGGCATGGAAGGAGAATTTCAGCCAGTCGGAATTGTCCTGGAATTCCGACTTCCAAATGGCGGGCATGTCCTTCAGCAAAAATTCTTCATGATCATTGTGATAGAACGAATTAAGCGTCACTTTGAAACCGTATTTGTCATGGATTTTCTTCAGTGCGGCCAGATAAAAATGGTCGAACGCCTTCTTCGGACGCTGTTTGGAAAGATCCGTGAAGAGGAAGCTGTGATCGTCGATGAAGAAGTTGAAGCGTTTGAACGACTTTTTGTCCCAAACCAATGTCAGTTCCTGCGAATACGTTCCGTACGGCGTCACGACGGATGCCTTCACGACGTTGACGCGTTGCGTCAGTTCGACTTCCGCCGAAAAATGCCGCCCTTCCATGACGGCGGGCTGCTCATTGACCGTCACGGGCCAGCCGCCTTCGCTGATGCCCTGCACCGTCACTTTCAATGATTTTTTGCCTTCCTTGCCGTGGTTGTGGTTCAGAATGGCGCCTTGACGATAATTCGTGATTTCGATCATGAGTTTTTCCTTTGTTGTTGATATTTAACTATTTAAGCTTATACTGCATAATGATGGCCGTGGCCGCTTTTGATTCAATCGCGAGTCCTCCCATGATTTCCGCTCCGCTCATTTCCCGTATGGTTTCCTCCTGTTTGTCGCGGTTCCAAATTTGATATTTGCCTTCCGGAATCAAGCCGCGCGGCATGGCATGCACGCTGCCGTCTTCGCGGAAATAGGCGATGATCATGCCCTCTTCAGCCTTGCCAAACTGCATGGCCATTGGATTACGGCTCTTGCCTGCGTAGGCCGTCAGCGGATAATAGTCGTCTTGAAGATACTTGGCAAGCGACCGCCATTCCGTCAACGCCTCCTCCAGCTTTGCGGCTCCTGCTTCGTCGCCCGCACCAACGCCGATGCTGTTGCCGATATGGGAGCGCACGTCATACAACGACAGATTCATGAATCCCGTCCCCCAATAGGAAATCCAAGAGGCACATCCAAATGTCTGGCATTGAGCACTTTCGATATCCGCCCAGAAATCGGAGCGCGTATGGAGGAAGGCATAGCGCAACGTCTCCAGATCATAGCGCATGCCGCCGCTCGCGCAGGCGTCGATGAACGTGTTCGGATGGCGTTCCAGTAGTTCGGAAAAGACGCGCAGATAGCCTTCCGTGTAATGGTTTTCCGTGATGCCCGTGCGTGGGCAGCCCAGCCGTTCCGCCTCCTTCGTGTCCCACGCCGCCCAATACGGCCCCGGAAATATGTTGAAATCCTGCCGATACTGATCGACGCCATGCTCCGTGATGACTTTGTCCAGCATGTCAACAACGTAATCCACGGCGGACGAATCCGCGTAATTCACGAGAAGCGTCGTTCCCACAGGCACTTGTGTGTCATCGACAGCCTTTCCGTCCGACCCCAAAGCGATGACCTTTCCCGCCAGATCCTTCGCCGCCTTCGTTCCCGCTACAATGCGTTCAGGCTCAAGCCATAACGCAAATTGCAGATTTTCTCCATGCGCGGCGTCGCTCAACGGTTTCAGGCCGTTCGGATAGTTTTCCTTCTTTACGAACCAATTGCCTGTGAACGGCCAGTCATGGCCTTCCGTGTCATACCAGCCGGCGTCTTTGTTGAATTTGTCCAGAAGTTTCGTCACGCCGGTCTTTTTGTACAATTCGAATGCTGCCAGATCGCCTGCTTCGGTCGGGGCGTCCGGACAGATCAAGGCGTTGGTCGGCGGAATGTCGGTCTTCTGGTAACGGCAGAGATTCTCTTTTATCAGCCAACGGCGGTATTCATTTTGCCCATCCAGCCAATCGCCTTTGTAGGGCATCAGAACAATGCCCGGAAAACGCACGGATTCATGCGGTTGCAACACAAAATCCGTTTTGTATTGTCCACCTGTCATGCGGACTCCGTCAGCCTCTTTTGTGAAATCGACCTTCCAATTGCCCTGCCAGTTCAGCACGGCGATGATGCCCATCCCAGCCGTGGCGTTTTCCAGGTTGAAACACGGCATGTAGTCGCTTGTGCATTTTCCGTTTGTGACGGCGTAGCTGGCGGTGCCGTTCAGCCGTTGGCAGAGTGGCTCGAAATCCGTGAAGGAACATGTGCTTCCACGCACGGCATGAAGCACATACGCTCCCGCCTGATGGCCGATGACTTCATCGATGGCCCGCAGATTCTGGATGCGCGGCGAACATACGTCCTGTTCATTGGTCAGGACAGCATCATATTCAATGACGGAAAACCCTTGATAATGAGTCAGCGTCACATCCAACTGCAGGGGAAATTCTTTGCAACGGTATCTTACAGTATCGCTCCAACGTATTTGATCCGCCGTTGGTTTATCTTGATGGTCATTGTGCAATGTGCCATGACGGCCCGATTCCACCCACGTCAAATCATCGGAAGACTTGCCGTCAACCAGAAAATGCACAGGCAGGAATTTGGGATCACGAAGATACTGATCATCCATAATGTAGGGAGACCGTCTATCAACCAGAAATTGCAAAGGCGAAGATTTATGGCCAATGGGGCGAAGATACTTCAGGACGGCGAGCTGATTGTCATCCAGCTGATAGATCCAATCGTTCACAGTATCCACTTCACTACAACCACTCAATACTGTCATCGCCAAAACCGCTGAAAGAAATGAACCGCGCATGTTCATGGATTTCATCTCCTGTTCGTTGTCATTCAAACAGTTGCAACTGAAGCGGCTTGCCGTCTTCCGTTGAAGGCATCTGCACATGGGCGCTTAGTTCGGGCGTCGTTTTCACATCCGCCGCCAAGCTGTTGTAGTCCGTCAGCGTCAGTTCCTCCACGACGCCGTCGCGTTCGAAGCCGCGCCGCATCCGTGTGAACATGCGGTTGTCCGAACGATCCGTCAGATGCTCCAGATCGCCGACGACGACCATTTCACGGCGACTCCGCGTATGCGTCACGTTCACGCGGTTCGCATCGTTCACAAAGCCGATGCCGTGCTCGCCGGAACGGACATACGACACGATGACGACATCGCTTTCACCGCCTTGAAAGCTATCGACGGTTGAGATCCGGTCATGTGTAAATGCTTCCCATTCCGCTTCATCCATATCATCTGGCCGATTCAGCCGCATCATGACGCGGATCAGTTTCGCCTGCCGCCTGTACGGTGTGATCAGGCAGACTTCCTCTTTTGGATATTGCTTGATGAACGACAGCATGAGCGACGTGCAAACCACCGCCTCAGCGTAGTTTTCATAGCCCGGCTGGAAGCCTTCCAGCCGCAGCTGCTCATGCCGCAACCAGTCTGGAAGGCCGGACGTGTTCATGAATTTCAGCGTCTGCGGCGGGTATTTCGCTTCGCGTTCTTTGATGGACAGCGTGTAGTATTCCGCTGCTGCGTTGGTCATCACCTGCGCATCGTAAAACAGTTGCGACGAGAAATGCATGAGCCGCGGATTCTGGCAGCGGTAACATGTTTTCAGCAGAATGACGGGCAGCTTGCGGCAGTCCTGCAACCATCCCATGAAACCGCCACCGATGAAATACCGCTGGACCTGCGTCATTTCATGCTCCTCCTCCAACTGCTTCCAGACTTGCTCAGGCAACGGGAACGGCGGCAGTTGCTTGGGGTCTCCAAAGAAAAAAGCACGTTTTGCAAGACACACGCATGAAAGGACTTCCGAACTTCCAGACATTCCCGCTTCATCAAAGACAATCACATCGAATAGCCCTACATCCGCTATGCGCGACGCCAATATCGGAGACCGCAGAATACCGATGTGCGTTCCCGCATGGATTTCGCATTGCATTTTTTTCACATTTACCGTGAAACGGCTGAACAACTGCGCATCACCGGACCAGCAGCGTTCCGCAACATCGCTGCGAACGGCCTCCTTCGCCGACGCATGCCGTAACAACGGCAAATCGAACAGACGGCGGCAGATGTTGTCAACCGCCGTGTTGGATGGCGCGGTCACCAATATTCGCAGATGTTTTTTCGCCAATTCGCGCACGACCTGTTCCAAAACCGACGTCTTGCCCGTCCCAGGCGGCCCCTGCACGAGAACGACCGCGTTCCGCATATCCAAACACGCCTGGACGGCCCGCGCCTGCTGTCCGTCCAATTTCGGATATTCCTCCGAAATCCCCTCCGCCGGAATGAAATACGATAACGGCATGATTCCCAACATCCCGCGCAACGCAAGCAGCCCCGTCATCGAACGATCCTGCGTCGTATCCCGCAACGTGCTGACAACCCGTGTCACATAACCCTGCGGACTCTTGCGCGGCTTGCCGCGAAGACCGCCGTCAATCGGCAGCGCGGGGCTTCCGTCCCACGTAATCGTCCCGATGAACGTCGATTCATCCAAAACGTCAATGGTAAAACTACCGACCGTTGATTTCGGCATTCCAGCGGGATACAACGTCAGACGACTCCCTTCATGCAGCGGAAGCGACAAATCCGATGGCAACGGCAGCCGCACGACCTCCATTCCATCATGATACGGCACCATGACCTGCGCATTCTCAAACGACAGTTCGAACGTCTCTTCGCAATGAAGCAGCCGCGTCTCCGTCTCGCACAGCAACTCCAAATCACGCCGCACCTCCCAGTCGCCGCGCATGGGAAGCACGCCCTCCACGGCGGGTTCAGGCTTTTCCGCCGCCTTGTTCGATACGTCATCGTCAAATGTGAACGCCAACTGCATATCTCGTTCATCAGCAGTCATTTCCGATAATACCTTCCACAACAGCTCCTTATATTCCTTCGTACCCCGAAGTAATTTCTTAGCCACCTTGCTGGCTTGCTTCTCAGCCAATTCCTTCAGCGCCACCTTGATGTAATCCTGCTTGACCGTGTTCAAATCTATCTGCGGATAGTCACGACGAATGATTTTCACTACTTCGGACATCACCTCAACCTTCTCGCCTTCAGATATTTCCGGCATGGCGGCATCCATTTCAACGGCTTCGCCCAACGTCAGTTTGCCATCATTGAATTTAAACCGCTGGACGATGCTTTTTTCCGCCGTGTCCAATAACATGGCGGGACATGATGCAATGCCATCCCATATCAGGCAGGCAATGCGGCGGGAATCCTTGTCCTTTTCAGGAGGAATTATCTTAACATCTTCAATGACAATGCCTTTTGGCGGCGCGAGAAACGGCATCGGATGGCATGCCTCCTCCCACATTCGGAAGAATTTCTCCCCTGTGGCCGTGGCGGCGCCATGTCCGAGTCTTTTGAACAACTCGGCAAAATACTGCTCTATTTTTTCAATCTCGCCAGCGCTGTTGAACATAATGGACCCTTGCCGCATGACATGGTTGTTTTGTTAAAATATACTCCGTTTCCACAAGTTATCCACAACAGACAGGAAGAAGTTGATGGTCTTCATGTAAAAGGACGTTTTTCAAGATTATCTTGGAAAGTATTGAATGTGTGCTATATAACGAATAAAATCAATCATTCAGATTGACAAACATTGCATTTTGCTATGACAGTGCTATATTTGCTTCTTCAATCAAGGCAAGATGATCAAGGAAATAACTTGTGCAATTTTTGCACAAGTTGCCAAGGACGGCTGAGGCTATCTTGTTAAGAAGGGCTATATTATGGAAAAGTATTATGGAATGCTTTCTCCTTCGGCATTCATTTTTTAACCGCCAACAGCCGAAAGGCAATTGAGAAATAAAACATAATGGAAGAGAAAAGACAGATACTCTTCATGCAGATACGGATACTGAAGATGGCATCGGAGAATTTCGGGTTGTCTTTGGCTGATACGGCGCGTCTGTTTAAGAAATATGATGTCCTGCCATACATCAGAGAATTGTATGGTCTTTTCCACATGGAGGGGGATCTCGCCATCTTTGAGGATGTTAAGAAATATTTAAAACATAAAGGAGCGAACTTATGCAACTGCTGAATGAAGGAATGCTTCTTTATCATGGTAGTTACGTGACCGTGGAAAAACCGATTTTGGATAAGTGCGCGAAATTCAAGGACTTTGGTCAAGGCTTTTATCTGACAACCTCTTTGCCTCAGGCCAGAAGCTTTGCAAAGCTGTCTTCATCGAGAGCTAAAAATGATGGTCTAATACCTGTATCAGAAAAGATGGCATGGATCTCCGTTTTCCAAGTTGGCGATGTCACTAGCCTGAAGACCTTTGTGTTTCAAACTGCGGACAAGGACTGGCTTCATTGCATCGTTGCCCATCGTCGAAAAAGGCAGTTTACGGAAATACGCCGACAGATGAAAGGTTATGATGTCATCGGCGGAAAAGTCGCGAATGATGACACAAACGCCACAATCAATGCCTACATCCTTGGAGTATATGGAAGGATGGGAAGCGAAAGCGCAGACAATATCTGCATCAGTCTTTTGATTCCTGAACGGCTGAAAGACCAGTTTTGCTTCAGAAGCCAAAAGGCAATATCCTGCCTAAAGTATATTAAAAGTGAAAAAGTCGAATGCGGAGAGGGCAGATGAAGAAGGACAAGACCATTTTTGCAATGAATGCCGTTGCGATTATACTTGTGGAAGATATTGCAAAAGAATTCGGAAAACCTACGGAGGATGTCCTCTTGGATTTCATGCAATCGAAAACTGCGGACAATCTCTATGACGATTCACTCAAACTGTGGTGGGACGGACCGTCCGCCGTCGGCGAACGATACAAGAAGGAACTTATTTCAAGAGACTGCGGGGAAACAAGATAGAATCTGTCATGAGCCATGATTATTCAGAAAATACCATATTGATCCAGAAAGTCGACAAGGGCACGGATTTGGCGAACATGCTTCTGGCATACGTGGAAAAATGTTCATGGAATGAAGCCAAAGAGCATGTCGCCGAAATGATCAGAGCCTGGAAATTTACAGATTGGGAGACCATGTTCGCGGCGATCCATAACGGAAAAATCGTCGGCATGGTTTCCGCAATGAAGAAGGACTACTATCCGTTGCCGGATATCTATCCATGGGTGTCCTGCATTTTTGTTTCCGAAGAATACCGTGGCCAGAAAATCAGCGGAGAGCTGATCGCCTATGCGAACCAGTATCTGAAAAAGCATGGCTTCAGCAGGAGCTATATCCCGTCAGAATTTTTCGGACTATACGAACGTTATGGCTACTCCTATCTTCGGGATATCGTCAATTACGGCGGCGGAACCGATCACTTGTTCGTCAAGGAACTAGAATAGGAAGATTGATTAGTCTATAGATTTCTCTCTTCTACACAACTGTAAAAAATCCTAAAAATCTCCGCCGTCCAGTTGCCTCTTTGGTTTTACCATTATATTAAAGAAAACAGCTTCCAGATTTCCTTTTGAACCTTTCGGAAAACACCATGCCCATACCATTCGTCCATCTCCATACCCATAGCGATTTCAGCCTGCTTGACGGCACCGCCAAAATCGAAGCCATGCTAGCCAAATGCAAAGATTTCGGAATGCCAGCCCTGGCCATCACGGATCATGGCAACATGAGCGGCTGCTACGAGCTCTCCACGCTGGCGCCAAATTACGAAGTCAATCCCATCATGGGCTGCGAGTTTTATGTCGCACCAAGCTACTATACCGTGAAAGACCCTAACGAGCGCCATCATCAGGGCTTCCATCTCGTCTGCCTTGCAGAGACTTACAAAGGTTATCAAAACCTATGCCACCTGAACGAGGAGGCATGGATTCGCGGCCATTACTACCATCCGCGAATCGACAAGAATCTTCTTCGACAGTACCATGAAGACATCATCTGCCTCTCCGCCTGCATCTCCGGCGAAATCCCACGCAAGTTTCTAGACGGCGATGAAAAAGGCGCCATTCTCGCCATCGAAGAATATGCCTCCATCTTCGGCGACAACAATTTCTTCCTTGAAATCCAGAACCACGGCATCAAGGAGGAAGCCGAAACCGCCAAGTTTTTAATCGAAATCGCCCAGAGGAAAGGCATCCCGCTTGTCGTCACAAATGACTCCCATTACCTGCTTAAGGAACACAAAGAAGCCCATGAGGTCTTCCTCTGCATCGGTACGCAGAAAACCATGAAAGACCCTAATCGTATGCGCTTTGACGGCGATGGATTCTGGTTCAAGGACTCCGACGAAATGGCAGCACTCTTTCCCGAACTCCCAGAAGCCATGTCCAACACCGTCGAAATCGCCAAACGCTGCAGCGTCCATCTGCCAACCGTCGATGACAAACCGCCCGCCAACCATTATCCTGAATATCCAACACCTGACGGAAAAGATAGAGAACAATACCTCCGCGAAATCTGCGAACAAGGCATCCCCGAACGGTACGGCTTCGACCCGAAGGCAAAGGAGTTCACACCCGAACAGCAGGTCGTTATCGACCGTATGAACTATGAAATCGGCATCATCAAGAAGACGAAATTCATCAGCTATTTTCTGGTCGTGTGGGACTTCCTGAACTATGGTCACAAAGTCGGCGTGCCGCTCGGTCCGGGCCGCGGTTCGGGCGCTGGCTCCATCGTCGCCTACCTGATGCACATCACAGACATCGATCCTATCCGCTACGGTCTTCTGTTCGAACGTTTTCTGAACCCAGAGCGCGTCAGTCCGCCTGATTTCGACATCGACCTGTGCGAACGCCGCCGTCACGTCGTCATCGAATACGTCCGCGAAAAGTACGGCGCCCCCAACGTCGTGCAAATCGGCACCTTCGGCACGTTGAAAGCCAAGGCCGTCATCAAAGACGTCGCACGCGCGCTTGGAATGACCTTCGAACAGGGCAACCGCCTCTGCAAACTCGTTCCAGCAGATCCCAAAATGACCCTCGCCAAAGCCTACGACGGCAGCGACGAAATCAAACAGCTCGTTGATAACGACCCTGAATACAAGGAGTTGTGGAAATTTGCAAAAATCCTTGAAGGGCTGAACCGCAACATGTCCATCCACGCGGCAGGCGTCATCATCTGCGATATGCCCGTCGCGGAAGTCGCCCCCATCTCCAAAGGCGCCAGCGACGAGCCGACGACACAGTTCTCCGCCGTCCCCTGCGAGCATCTCGGACTGCTGAAAATGGATTTCCTCGGCCTCCGCACACTCACGATCATCCAAGACGCGCTCGACCTTATCGAGAAATCACGAGGCATCAAACTCAAATCGTCCGAAATACCGATTGACGATGCCAAAACGTTCCAATTGCTCAACAAAGGCGATACAATCGCTGTCTTCCAGCTTGAATCTGGTGGAATGCAACAGCTCTGCCGTCAGTTCGGAGTCGAAAAAATCGAACACATCATCGCCTTGATCGCCCTCTATCGTCCAGGCCCCATGCAGTTCATGAAGAATTTCATCGACCGCAAAGCAGGCCGAGAAGATTGCGACTACGATGTCCCCATCATGGAAAATCTTCTCTCCGAGACATTTGGCATCATGCTCTATCAGGAGCAGATCATGCAGGTGGCGCAAGCCGTCGCAGGCTTCACGCTTGGTTCTGCCGACATCCTCCGCCGCGCCATCGGCAAGAAAAAAATCAAGCTCATGGAATCCATGTACGCCCAATTCATCGAAGGCGGAGAGAAAAACGGCTATCCAAAAGAGAAGCTTGACAAGATTTGGGAGAAAATCAAGATTTTCGCGGGATACGGCTTCAACAAGTCGCATTCCGCCGCATATGGCTTCATGTCGTATCGTACCGCCTATTTGAAGGCGCATTTCGCGCCTGAATTCCTCGCGGCCAACATGACCTCCGAACTCGGTAACTCCGAACGGACCGCCTTCCTTTTGAAAGAATGCCGCAAGCAGGGCATCAAAATCCTTCCACCAGATGTAAATGTCTGCGACGTCGGATTCTCCGTCGCCAACGAGCAGATTTTCTTCGGCCTTGCCGCCATCAAGGGAATCGGCCAGTCGGCCGTCAGCGGCATCATCGAAGCCCGCGAAAAAGGCGGTCCGTTCAAGGATATCAATGATTTCTGCGAACGAGTTGAAGGCAACAGCAAGCGGCTCATGGAAAATCTCATCAAGGCTGGAGCCATGGACTGCTTCGGACTCAAACGTTCGCAGCTTCTGGCCATTGCGGATGAAGCACTTGCCGCCGCGCAACGCTCCCAAAAGGACCGTAAATCTGGACAGCGTTCTCTTTTCGACCTCTTCGCTCCTGAAGATCAGTCGTTTACAAAAGTCACTGCCCCTGACATCCCTGAATGGCCCATGAAGGAAAAGCTGAACTATGAAAAGGAGCTTCTCGGATTCTATGTCAGCGGACATCCCATCGCCGAATTCCAGGAGCAAATCGATACGTTCCAATCAGATGACCTCAGCGAACTCAACAGAATTCCGGCGAACACTATCGTTCGCGTCGGCGGAATGTTAACCCATGTCGTCCAGAAATTTACGAAGAACGATAACAAGCCGTGGGTGATTCTCACGTTGGAAACACGTGAAACCACCATGGAGTGTCTCGTCTTTAACGAAGCCTATCAGAAGACATTGCAGGAATTTCCTGATGTCTTCACGCCGGACACCGTTGTCTTCGTCGAAGGCGAAATCTCCCGTCGCGAAGAAGACGAGCCGCTGAAGCTCATCGGGCAACGTGTCATCCCGCTTGCCGCCGCGCCCGACCTCTTTACATCCTCTCTCCATCTCCGTCTCCACGAGAAAGATATGACGGCAGACAAGCTTGCCCAAATCAAACAACTCGTGAAAGAAAATCCAGGCGAAACACCGCTGGTCTTCTGCATGCTCTGCAATTCCGGCGACATCGTCTTCTCCGGCAGCGACGACCTCCACATCAACAACACGTCCGCCTTCCGCGATGCCGCCGCAAGTCTGCTCTCCGCAGACGCAATCCATTTCAAATCTGACCACAAACGCCCCGAATCCACGCGCAAACGCCGCTGGGTTCCAAGAGATTAAAGCATTATTCAATTTATTCAGAACAGTTTATCCATCAAATCAGAACCATTATGAAAACTTATCGTGTCGGTCTCATCGGCTGCGGTTTCATTGGCAAAGTCCATGCCTACGGCCATCTCAACATCCCCCTCTTCTTCGACCTGCCGGGCTACAAGTCAAAAATAACCATGGTCTGCGCCGCCCATCAAGAAAGCGCACGCAAGAATGCGGACAAAATCGGCGACGGCATCCAGACCACCACCGATTTCCGCGACATCACGGAAAATCCAGACATCGACATTGTCGATATCTGCACCCCAAACGACCAGCATTGCCCCGCCCTGCTCTCCGCCATCGCCAACGGAAAGCACATCTACTGCGACAAGCCATTGACCGCCACCCTCGAAGAGGCTGAACAGATTGCCGCCGCCTTGAAAAACTACCATGGCACCGCCCAGATGACGTTGCAGAACCGCTTCCTGCCAGCTCCCTTGCGTGCCAAACAGCTTATCGAGGAAGGCGCCATCGGCGACATTTTGGAATTCCGCACAGCCTATCTCCATGCGGGTAGCGCGGATCCGAAGGCGCCGTTGAAATGGAAACTCTCCGGCAAGGCCGGCGGCGGCGTCATCGCGGACCTAGGCAGCCATATTCTTGATTTGACGGAATATCTTATCGGCCCATTCGACAGTCTTCTAGCGACAACGCACATCGCCTATCCCATGCGCCCCTCCGCCGATGACCCCGCGAAGATGGTTCCCGTTGACGCAGAAGACAATATGAACGTCATCGTCCGTCTGCCCAACGGAGCCTCAGGCACGGTCACCGCCTCCAAGATCGCCACTGGCGCGGAGGACGAGATACGCGTCGAAATCCATGGCTCCAAAGGAGCCCTCCGCTTCAACGGCATGAAGCCGCACGGTCTCCAGTTCTATGACTGCTCCGCGCAGGGTTCGCCAATCGGCGGCCGCCGCGGCTGGACGACCATCGACACAGGGCAGCGTTTCCCCGCGCCCGCCAATTTCCCTGGTCCGAAATTCGCCATCGGCTGGCTGCGCGGCCACATGCAGTGTCTCTACAATTTCCTGGACGCCGTCCACAACGGGCAGCCCGGCAATCCAGGCCTCATGCGTGGCGTCGAAATCCAGCGGATGCTGGAAAAAGTACGGCAGTCCGCCAAAACAAACACATGGGCGAAGATGTAACGCTTCAATTATTTCAGGTACTATAAATTCATTATACCAACAAAAGGAGTTCTTGGATGTTCAAACACACAGTTGCATTAATGGTTTTTCTAGGCGTTTTCGTTTTCACATTGCATGCGCAAAACACGCATACAGCTGAGGAATATCAAATTTGCTATCGCCTATTCGAAATAATGGAAATGGACAAGACGATGAGAGATACGACCAACAAATTAGTTGACGTACAGCTCAACGCTTTCTCTATCTCCAATGCCGACAAGGCCAAAGTACGCCCTGTCTTGATTAAATTCTTTGAAAAGTACATGAGCTACGATTCTTTGAAACGTGATTTGGCAGAAGTCTATCTTAAATATTTCACAATAAAAGATATTCAAGAGCTTATTAAATTCTATCAAACGCCTACAGGGAGGAAATTCATCAAAAACCAATCCGTGCTCATGTCGGAAGGTGCCGATTTAGGAGTAAAAAGAGTTCAAAGTCATCAAGACGAATTGCAACAAATGCTCATGCAGGCAATGAAAGAATGACATAAGGATGCAGCTTAAACCATGGCTGTGCCGAATGTAGAAAAAAAGAAAAGCCCCCTTTCATTCGAAAGGGGGCTTTTCTATACCTATGCTGTTGTGAGCCGATTAGTGGCGGCGTGCATTGACGGTTTCGTTTTCACCAACTGCGTTCAGATAGAAGGGGCATTTCTTTGGGTTGTCGCAGCAGGCGCGGAAAGCGTTGTTCAAGTCAAAGTAACGATAAGCGGTCTGCATACCGTTCTGTTGTGCGACCTTGAGGCCGACGGCCTTGACGGCGCCGCAGCTGCCGGCCACGCCGTTGTATTCGGGGACGAGGTTGCCGTCCGGCCCGACTTTCGTCGTCATGATGGTTTTCATCTCGAACAGCGGAACAAATTTGCATTTATTGTTCTGTTTCAAGACACCAATCAATTCAGAAGCAGACAATCCCTGGGCCCATTCGGGAGTCTCCGTATGGCGACCTTCATAGACTTGCTTGTTTTTTGGACGTGAAACTGTTGAATTGTTGGAGGTCTGCTGCTGTTTTGGAGCGGGCTCCGGAGCCGCAGGTTTCTTGCCGCCGCCGAACAATGCTTTGAGAGAATCAAGGAATGACATGCTTCTACCTACTTCTGGACTGTTTCCAACGTTTGAACTTGATTGTTTATTGAAAAAAATTTTGACTTTTATAAATATAATGCGAGTATTTTAGAATGTCAACATAAAAAAGCTGTTTCGTAAGCAATCATTCCGCATAGAGCTTCAAAATCGTGGCAAAATCTGTGACTTTTCGACGAATTTCCTCGCGATTCTTCTCTCCAAGCCTCATGATCAGCTTCTGGACAGGCTGCAATTCCTCCAATTGTGGATTCGTATATTTGTACAATTGCCCCGCAACATGCTCAAGCTCCGCCTCGCCTTCCATGACTGGCGTCTCCAAGATGATCGTGCAGGCCTCCGTCAATTTGTCGCGGAACGTAATTTCTTCAGGATATCCCAAAGTGTGGAACAAGACATTTAGGGCTGGTTCGAGCTCCGTGAAAAGGTCGGCAGCAGCCTTTGTGTCGATGGAGGCGAATACATCGGCCGGCTCCTGGAAACGGGCGATGGATTCGACGGCCACGACGAGCAACCCCGCCGCGTTTTTCATTGCGCTGAAAGGCGTTGTCGGCTTGAGGAAATCAAACGGCTCGACGGGACGTTTTCCTGCGGCAATGGCATCGACAGCCTTGACACAGCGGAGCAAGGCATCGTCACGCTTGGCGAATTCCAGCCATAATTTGTTTTGGCTGATTTGCTCCACACGGCTGGTGAACATTTGCCGCATTTCCTCCTCCGTCATGGTTTTCGGGGCATCCTCCTCCTTTTCGGGAGCCTTCTCTTCTTCCGGCTGTTCAGGTTGTTCGGATTCGTTGGGAGGCTGCTCCACTTCATCCGGCGGCTTGATCTCCTCCGAAGGCTTCGTTTCTTCCATTACAACAGGAGCGACGGCTGGCTCCGTCTTTATTTCCTTTTTAGGCGTCTTTTGGGCGCCACTCGGCATTCGAAGCATCAAGACGGTTGCGATGATCCCGAGAATCAACGGGAATCCATAGATGAAGATTTTGCTTTTTACGGTCATCATTCTGCGATGTATGGTCTTATGCGGTAGGAGAAACTATAAACGCCTGGTTCGAGACGGTATTGCGGGAGGGTGTCGGGCCCGCAGCTTGCGCCGCCGAGCCCGCGCTGCCCATAGTCGAGATTGACGAACACTTCGCTTCTTTGGTCAAGTTCGTTGATGTGAGTCGCCTTGAAAAGGTCGTCCGCCGTGTAATGGCTCGCCGAGCACTCCAGAAGGCGGTTTTCAGCCTGGAAGAGGAGTCCTGCATCCGCAGGCCCCGCTTCAAGTGCCATCCATCTGACATCTGTTTTGTTGCCATGTTCCTGAGGAACGACGTATGGAACATATTGTTCGGCGACGGTGCTCTGCCAGACGCCGATTCGCGCACCCGCCTTGCGGTCGCAATAGGACTCGTGAGGGCCGCGTCCGAACCACGCCATATTCTCAAAAGCGGGGGCTAATGTCATCGTGACACCGACGCGCGGCAAGTCGGGCAGCTTCGGATCAATCGTGATGAGATTTTCGACGAGAATCTCGCCGTCCGGCAGGATGAGGTAACGATGCTGGTGACAGACGGGAGCTTCTGGATTCGAGCCGATCCAGATGTTGCAAAGGTCTGCCACGACGGCTCCGCCGTCGATTGTCTCGACATCGCAGGAGGCCGTCTGGAGCTTCAGCTTGTCCAGCCCCGCTTTGATCCATTTGCCCAGCGGTTTCCAATCCTGTCCCGACCATGCCTTGACGCCGTCGTTGTCCGTCGGGCCACGCCATAGATTGAGTCGCGGGCCGTCGATGATGAGCACCTTGTCCTGCCATGAGAACGTCTTGATACGGCCCACTGTGCGGTCAATGGTCATCTTGAAATGGCGACCGTTGATTTCGATTGGCGAAGACGATTTCTTGAGTTGAAGCCTGCCGAAAGGAGCGGCAGGGCGGTCTGGCGGCGCGGAGAACGGCATGGCGAACTGCTCCCATACGACTTCATGCCCCGCCTCCGCCCAATCGTTGGCCTCCTTTCGCGTGAATGTGAAATTGACGAAAGATTCCTCTCCTGGCAGGAGCTCCGGAATCTGTAAATCCGTAAGAACGATTTCGCGGCTTTCACGCGGCTGGATACCACTGATGTCGATGTCGCCCTCCTGCAACGTCCGCTGGCCAGTTGTGAGTATCCAGTGGCATTGGAGGTCATCCAACGTCGTGAACCAACGCTTGTTGCGAATGGCGAAGGAACCTTTGTTGAGATTTTTGGCCTCGACAGCGAGCGGCTGGACGAGCTTCTTGAATTCGTACATGGCAGGATGCGGCGTGCGATCTGGCCAAATCATGCCGTTGATGCAGAAATTCTTGTCGTTTGGCTCGTCACCGTAGTCGCCGCCGTACGACCAATATTCGCGGTTCATGTCATCTAGATTGAGAAGCCCCTGATCAACCCAATCCCAAATGAAACCGCCTTGCAGACCAGGCAGATTTTCGAAAGCGTCCCAATATTCTTTTAAATTGCCGTTGGAATTGCCCATGGCGTGGGAATATTCGCAGCAGATGAGCGGTCGGTTGTCTGTTGAATTGTTTGACCATTCTTTTAAGTTCTTTATATCCGGATACATGGGTGCAATAACATCGGTAGCGTGTCTGCCGACGCCGTCCGGCCAGCCTTGATAGCCCTGATGGTATTTTGTCAAAACGCCTTCGCAGTGGAGCAACCGTGAATCATCGAAGCCACGAATCCAGCCAGCCATGGCATCATGATTGAAGCCGTAGCCAGATTCGTTGCCGAGCGACCAGAAGATGACGGACGGATGGTTTTTGTCTCGCTGGACCATGTTCATGGCACGATAGAGGAAAGCATTCGTCCATCGCGGGTCGTCGCATAGGTTGCCGTAATAGTGGTGGGCCTCCAGATTCGTTTCATCTATAAGGTATATGCCGTATTCGTCGCAGAGGTCGTACCAATACGGATCATTTGGATAGTGTGACGTGCGAACAGCGTTGAAATTGAACTGCTTGAGCAATTTGATGTCCTGCATCATGGTTTCACGGGGGACGGTCTTGCCGTAGCGTTCGTGGAAATCATGGCGGTTGACTCCCTTGATGAGAACAGGCTTGCCATTCACAAGTAACTGGCGGTCTTTGACTTCCACTGTTCTAAAACCAAAGCGGACGGATGTGCATTCAACCACGTTGTCATCTGGATCCAAAAGATCGACAACGAGCGTGTAGAGATTCGGCGTCTCATCGGACCAAAGCGCAACATCCTTGAATTCCAGCGTTCTTTCGACGCGGTTGCCGCGATTGCCCGAACCCGCGCCGAGCGACGGCGGAATGTCCGCCTCCATGGAGCCTTCGAAGATTTCCGCACCGTCTGGTCCGAAGACGGAAGTGGCGAAACGCCAACCAGATTCAGGCTGTGCGTCACCGAAAGAGGCGCGCAGCTCAAGCTCTAATTCTCCGTCAGCAGAGCCGCGTGCAAAGACATCCGCGATGTGGACAGCCGCAGTCGTGTAAAGATAAACACTGCGGTGGATTCCTGCCATCCACCAGTGGTCCTGATCTTCAATGAAGGAGGCGTCACTCCAACGTATCACTTTGACGGCCAAGGTGTTGACACCAGTCTTCACAAACTGCGTCAAATCGAATTCAGATGGTGTACGGGAGTCTTTTGCGAAACCGACCTGACTGCCGTTCAGATAAACGAAGAAGCAGCTTTCGACACCGCCGAAATGGATGACGACACGGCGGTTCTGCCAGTTCTTCGGAAGCGTGAACGACGTGCGGTAAAGTCCTGTGGGATTGTCACTAGGAACGTTTGGCGGATAGTTCGGGAACGGCATGACGACGTTTGTGTACCATGGCTTGTCGAAGCATTGCGTCGTCCAGTTGCCTGGCACGGTGATGTCGTCCCATTCGTCAGCCTTGACAGAAGGCTTCATAAATGTTTCGCATTCTGATGCTTCTGGATTTCCAACAAGTTTGAATTTCCAGTCGCCGTCAAGAGACATGACCCATGGAGAGTCTTCTGGCTTGCGTGCGAGGGCAAGTTTTGACGTGGGATATGGAAGGAATGTGGCGCGGGCGGGCAGCCTGTCGATGCAGCAGATTTCAGGCGTTTCCCATGGTTTGGCGTTGAATGTGAATGTTGAAGACATGGTGCTTTGTTCCTGTTGAGGCCGCGATACGGCGTGGAAATGATTGGTTCAATGGAATAAAATATACCAGCAAACTTGCTAAAAACTATTTATATGCTAAATTAAATGACTTTTTCCATCGCGATTAGTCGCCTCCGGCCATCAGTTTGGTCGGAAACCTGGCTTCATGATGAGGCGGGGACAAGCAAAGGCGGCGCCAGTTGACATCGTGGGAATGAGACAGCAAAAAAGGAAAAGACCATGGCTGATGAAAAGAAGAAAGTAAGTGTGAAAGGCCCGAAGCACACGTTGTGCCGCAGAGTTGGTTACTGCCTGTGGGGCATGACGAACTGCCCGGCAAATGCAACTGGCGAAGGCAAGGCAAGAGCAAGAAACTATCCTGCAGGACAGCATGGTCCGACCAAGCGCCGCGGCAAGCTCTCAACCTACGGTGAACTGCTTCAGGAAAAGCAGAAATTGAGGACGTTCTACAACTTGACCGAGCATCAGCTCCGCTTCATCTATGAGAACTCGAAGCGCGGCGAAGGCATCACGGGTGACAAGCTGCTGCGTAATCTTGAAATGCGTCTGATGTCCGTCGTTTATCGTTCCGGTCTTGCCAGGACGATTTTCGCCGCACGCCAGATTGTATCCCACCGCCATGTTCTGGTTGACGGAAAGATTGTTGACCGCGCCAGCTATCGTCTGAAAGCCGGTCAGGTCGTCTCCATCAACGCGGAACGCTCCCCGAACATCGCGGCCATGGCGAAGGATTCCGCCGCCGTTCTGCCGCCGTATCTCGAATTCAACAAGGACGAAGTGAAAGTCACGGTTCTGCACGAACCGCTGGTCGAAGAAATTCCGACGGTTGTTGAAATCACGAAGGTTATCGAGTACTACGCACGGTAATCTTTAGCAATACAATTTCGCACAAGACAGCCCGCATGAAACCTTGCGGGCTGTCTTGTTTTCTAGACAACTAGACACGGCTAGGCATGCCAACGCGACAAAAAAGGGCTGTTGCAAAAAGCAACAGCCCAAACTAAAGTCACTCGAAACGGTGGTTACTTTTTACGTACCAGACCTTCGACCAGCTGCGTGTTGGATTCAGCCTCCAACTGCGCATAGTATTCTTCCAAAACTCTCAGCTTCTTGCGCTGTTCCAAATTCACCTTGATGTATTCCGCAAACTGCTTGGACTGCTCGTCCGTCTTCACTTCGCGTTTGTCAAGATAGACCAGCGAGTAGCCGGCATACGTCTTCACAGGCTCCATGACCGTACCAACCTTGCCAGCGTGCAACAAAGTCAGAAGACGTGACTTCTCCTTGGTATGAACATCACGATTATTCTGGATGGTCATGGCATCAACTGCGTCTTTGACGGGCACGAAAGCAATGTCGCCAGCGGCATCTGCGAGAGCTTTGCCAGCGGCCAATTCCTTGTTAATGGCGGCGACCTTTTCTTCAGCGGCTTTCAGCGCGGCGGTCATGGCCGTTTCTTTCTTGTACAGAACCTTCAAACGGTTGAAGGAGTCGGGATCGGTGGCGGAAGGAATGGCCATGTAGGACGGTTTCACGTCTTTCAAGCAAGCGACATAGCTTCCTTTCTGCCCTGCAACAAGATACGTGCAGGGAGCGTCGTTCGTGCGGGAGAAAATCGCTTCCATGAGCTTTGGTTCGCTGCCGATTTCGGGAATGGTGGCGGTACTGGAGGCACTCGTCAACGGAATCACCTTGCCGTCGGTCACGCCAGCGGCGGCCATTTCTTCGAACACGGCGGAAAGCGTCTTCTTGGCGGCACCCGCCTTGTCATTTGCATCACAGGCTTCTGTGTATCTCGCCGAGAACGCCTGGGCGGCATCTGCCGCGAGATTCTTTGTCTTTTCAGCATTGATGGCTTTCGTCAGTTCAGCCTGGACGGTTTCGTCTTCAAACGTCCTGCCCATATCCTTTTCTGCCAGTTTCACAACCATCAAGGAGGTCTTGCCTTCGATGATGCCGCTCACCTGCCCGACTTCCAACGCCATGATGGATTTGGCGACGTCTTCATCCAACGTCGAGATGTCTATCATACCGCTGTCGCCCTGCTTGTCCTTTGTGCGCGTATCTTCGGAGTATTCCGCGACCAATTCCGTGAACTCCTTTCCTTCCTTCAGTTTGCCGAGCATTTCCGTCAATTTCGCCTTCTTGGCTTCCTTCGCGGCATCATCCGCGTCCGTCAATTTCACCTTCTTGGCTTCCTTCGCGGCATCATCCGCGGCGGCATCCAAATAGACAACCACTTGGTTCATGCGGACTTGCTTCTTCTCGAACTCCGCTTTACGTGATTCGTACTCGGCCTTCTTTTCCGCTTCGGTGACTTCAAAACGGCCTTCAAATGTCGCGGGAAGGAAAGCCACAATCGTCGCGTCGCGGAGCTCTTCCTTGAAGAACGGCACAAGATAGTCGCTCACAAGCTCCTGGTATTTCGAAAATTCCGCCGACATGGCCTTTTCATCCAGCTTCTTCGCCTCCAACTCATGGTAGTAAGGCTCCAATAAATCAAAGACACTCTTGAGACCCGCCACTTTGTCTTTATACGGGGCAATCTTCTCATTGAAAAACGCCAACGCCTTTTCGCCCGTCAGCTTGTCGATGATCTTCTCGCGAATTTCATCATTGATGGCGGCGGGCATCTCACCGGGCTTCTGCTCTTTCAGGACGGCGACATTGAACGCGCCAACTGTAGCAACGCATTTCGTCGCCGCGCCAACTTGGTTCAGCGCACGAATGGCGCGAGCCAAAGACGTCAGATTGTTGCCAGTCATGCCAGGGATTTCATTGCTCGTCGTGATGAATCCAGTCGTGACAGTCTTCGCACCAGCGGCGGCAGCCAACTGCTGGAAGCGGGCGATGGTCTGCTCCAACGTCTCACCGGCGGGTTTGGCGTTGATTTTGTCCGAAAGTTCGTCCATCATCTTGCGGCCGATTTCCGTCGCTTTCCTGCGGGTAAGCAACGTCTTGATGGATGCTTTCACCTTCGGGTCATCGTATTTCTTATCTTTGTAAATTGTATCCTTGCCGCTTTCAAAGACTTTCTTCATGTCATCTTCCGTCGGCTCGATCTGCGCCTTCAGGGCATCGCTCGCCTGAATGTCGGCGATGGTGATGGTTGCCACGACGGCGCTCTTCTGGTCGTCCAGCGTGATTTCACTCTTGCGCGTCTCAAAGAATTTGGCGATTTCCTCCTCCGACGGCACGGCGTCCTTCGCAGGATTCATGGTCATTTCATGTTGGCTGATCGTATATTGTTCGAGGAACTCATTGATTTCGTCTTCCTCCACCTTGACGCCTTCAGTCGCTTTGTTTTCAACGCGTTCGATGATCATGTTCTCTTTGATGATCTCGTCCAAGTCGCTGCCGCTCATGCGGTTGGGAACCATGTAGTTGTTCACGAAATCCAAATAGCGCTGCTTCGAGAATTTTCCGTTGTCATGGAAGAATTCCTGCTTCTGAATTTCTGCCAGCAGTTCGTCGTCCGTTACTTTGTCCATACCGAGTTCAGCGGCCTTGTGCAAGGCGCGCATACGGCGCAACGTCTGTTCAAACAGCATGGAGTCGCCGCCACGACGGCTCAACGGCATGCCCGTGCGGAGGATATAACCGATGTCCGTCCTTTGCATTTTTTCTTTCATCTCACTGGCTTTCAACGTCTTGCCGTACATTTTGCCGAACGTTTTCAAGCCAGGCTCGCTGTAGCCGCAACTGTCAATGCCGCCGCCAATCGCAAAAACGAAAATCACGCTGATGACGATGCCGAGCACGATATACGTCTTGCGACCGTGCTTCTCAAAATACCGGTTGAAACTGCTGATGATCATGTGACAATCCTTCGTTGACTATATCAATTTCTTTTTAATTCCTTTACCTTATTTATATCAAGCGTCCGCACGGATGGCCTCTATTGCGGATTCAAAGCCGTTCTTCGCGCCGAAGACGCTGCTGCCGGCGACCAACACATCCGCTCCTGCGGACTTCACAAGCCGCGCCGTCCCAACTGCCACGCCGCCATCGACTTCCAAATATATCTTCCTTCCCGTCGCATCAATCATCTTCCGCAGTGACTCAATCTTCGGAAGCTGCCCCTCCATGAACGACTGCCCGCCGAAACCAGGCTCAACCGTCATGACTAGAACCATTTCCACCATTTCAAGATATGGACGAAGACTCGTCGCGGGAGTGCCTGGACGAAGCGTGACTCCCGCACTGCAACCTGCGTCATGGATTCGGCGAATGACTTCCGCCAAATCGCCGCGGCTTTCGACGTGAACGGTGATGTGATCCGCGCCAGCCTTCACAAACGGCTCGATGTAACGCCCTGGCTCCGAAAGCATTAGATGCACGTCAAACGGTAGGTCGCTCCCTTTCCGTATGCAGGATACGACACCAGGCCCCATGGATAAATTCGGAACGAAATGACCGTCCATGATGTCAACGTGCAGCAGGTCGGCCCCGCCTTCCTCCACACCCGCGACCGCTTCGCCCAAACGGCTGAAATCAGCGGCCAGAATCGATGGGGCTATCAGGCAGCTATGCCCGAATGTCATTTCATTCAATGAACGATTTTTCATCTTGTTTGCCTTTTTACAACAAAAAACGGGCACAGAGACTTGCATCTGTGTCCGTTTTCATGCCTGTCTGCCATCCCTTTGAATCATAATGGCATTTTGACTCCGATATCGGTACAACGCATTTCCATGCGCACACCGACGACCGTTCCCCTTTCAAAATCAGGCCTTGACAACCTTATTGGAACGGATGCAGGCGGTGCAGACTTTCATCTTCACGACAGATCCGTTCACCAATGCACGCACAACCTGGAGGTTCGGCTTAAACGTACGCTTCGTATTCTTCACGACATGCAGACCGATGCCGCCTTTCTTCTTCGCCAAACCACGATACGTGATATGGCCGCCCACCACTTGGCGCTTGCCGCAAATCTCGCAGACGTTGCTCATTGTATGTACCTCTTATTCTTACTATCTTATTGCTTTTGGCTTGTCTGATTCTGAAGAAAAACCATACCGAAAACAGCCAACCGAAAGTCAATAAAAAAACCGTGCTTCCAACCCACACGGCCATTCCACATCCATCAGTTTTCGCATTCGCAAGTATGGCCAGCGCCGACACATTGATAAGTTTACCGCCCCAACGTTCCTTCCGCGGCAATTCTTCCACTGCATTCCACGCCTGCTTCTTCCGCCTATGGTGAGATGGCCGGGACTCGAACCCGGGACCCCCACATTAAAAGTGTGATGCTGCTACCGACTGAGCTACCATCCCATCTAGGTTGTAGGAAAAAACATTTTCTAATATATGCCGTCTTTCCTGTTTTTCAACTTTTCTTCACCGACTTTTCAACTTATTTTTATCTTTTTCCAGAAAAATCTTCACTTTTTTATCAAATCCCCCTGTAAATTACGCTTTATTCATTTATAGTAATAATTTCACTCCATTTCAACCTCACATAGTCTAGACACTGCCAGGAAACATCATGTCCATTCAAGACCAATGGCTGCAAATGCGCAAGGAGACAACGGCCGCAGAAGCCGACCTCCTTAACCAGTTCATTCCATGGACGGAGGATTTCACCGCCCCCGAAAACGACCCTAACGGCACTTTCCACCTATGGAGGGTGCTTGACAAAGACCTCAGGCTAAACCTCCTGAAAAATGCCATCGGCGGAACCATCGTCTCCTATCCAAAATGCCCGCAGATCGAACTCGGCTTCCTCTACGCCCTCTTCCAACTCCTCTGCCATCGCAGGACTTTCATCTGCTGCCCGCTGCCCATCGACGGCCTCACCATACGGCATCTCATCGAAAAAATCACCGCCATTGAAAAACTACGCATTGACCTGCTCGGACACGCCGTCGGAACGCCGCAGAGGCATCTTGCGGACTGCCAGAACTGCGATTTCGCGTTCGCGGACTATTTCCAGTTCTTCTCCGCCATCAAACGCCAGCCAGAACTGTTCAAGAGCCAAGTCCAGGCCATCTTCATCCCTGAAGGCGATTTCACCCTCTACGCCAACCGCATCATGGCCTTCGAACACAACATCCCCAAGGCCACGGGCATCATCTATAAATCGACAGGAAAGATTCCAGATATATGGGCCAGTCAGGAAATCATCGATATCATGACCTACCTCAAGGACGCAAAGATCGCTCTTGCAGGAGCTTCCTGCCATATCGACCCCTATACGGCGCAGGAGGTCAATTTCGTCATGGGCTCCGCATTCAAGAAGCCTCTCAAGGCGGACAAGCACCTCCCCTTCTCCGCATTCACCTACCGCACCAGCCAGGAGCGCGCCTCCGCCGTCGCCAACGACGTCGCGAAAGCAAAGGGCAATGCGATGATCGTCTGCTATTCGGATCCCATCCTCTCGCTCATCCAGGAGGAATTGCGCAAGAGCGGCCTTGAGTTCACCTACACGACCCGTTCGGCGGACATCCTCACCTTCTTCCAATTGAAAGGCGACGACAAGAGGAAGATTCTCATCTTCCGCGGACTCCCCTCCACGCTCCAATTCCAAGAGAAGCCGCTCTGTCAAGGTGCCCTTTTCGTGCCGGAGCATTTCGTCAGCATGACCATTCATGACAAACTCTTTACGTTCAGCCGCCTCATCTTCGAGGAAACGCAACCCCCAAAAATCTATTTCTCCTTGGAAGACAGCCTCTTTTCACTCTATGAAGAAGACGCGCAGTTCAAGAAGCTGTTCAATATCATCGATTTCACGGAAAAGTACGACCCATGGCGGCAGATTCGCCGAGTCCTCGCCAAGGCCATGCTCAACAGACTGCACAAGATCCGCACGGAATGCCTCAACGAAGAAATGATCATCTTCACGACATCGCTCGCCAAAACCGCCGACAACTACAATATCAGTATGCCCGCGCAACGCAAAGGCGCTTCATCCGTCAAGATGGAGGCCCTCTGCTTCTGCGGTTCGGGCAAGCCCTTCAAGGAATGTCATGGAAAGCGGAAATAACCCGCGCCACCGTCCACGTCCAAAACCCGTAACACACGCATTCACATTATGTTCATCACTTTCGGATTAGACACGACCGACACCCCTGCGAGAATCAAGGAGTACGTAAAGTACGGCGCGGAGGAATTCTTTGCGGGATTCATCCCCAGAAACTGGCTCTCTAAATACGGCTGGGAAGTCTGCCCAAACAGACGACCGCTTGGACACACATACAATTTCCTGCAAGTCAATGAATTGCAGGAAGTCGCAAAGGCCATCCACGACTGCGGCGCACGCCTCAATCTCGCCATCAACGCCCATGACAACGGCTCCGAACGGCTCCCGTACCTCCGCTCGACCGTCGAGACCATGGAGCAGTTCAATCCGGACGGATACATCGTCGCGGACCCCGCCGTGATGTTCAGCCTCAAGGCGTGGGGCATCAACAAGCCGATTCACCTCAGCACAGGCGTCGGCTGCTTCTCATCCGAATCCGTCCGCTTCTTCTGCAAACAGTTTAAAATCCGCCGCGTCGTCATCCCGCGGAAACTCACCATCAGCGAAATCAAGAAATACATCGACAACCTGAAGGACATTAATATTGAATTTGAAGTCATGATCATCGGTTACCGTTGTTATTTCAACGACGAAGACTGCCATTCCGTCCACAGCGGCTCCCGTCGTAACCTTTGCGGAGACGTATCTCTCGGCCAACCATACATTACGCGCCGCTTTCCCGACAACTGGAAAGACGTCATTCAATCCATCATCGACCATCCAAACGAAGCGTTCGAAGAAAACTCCCCGCTGAACGAATTCCGCAAATATATGGCGCAGGAACTTCCCACGCCGCCACGAGTGTATGATGACCCGCCGTTCGTAAGCGGCTTTGACGCGGAGCTTCCGAAAGCCATTTTCCAAAACTGCGGCCTCTGCGCCATCAAGCCGTTCCGCGACATGGGCGTCCACTGCTTCAAAGTCCCGCTGCGGGGCACCTCCGAATTCAAGCTCGAATCCCTCAAGATTGTCCATAAAGTGATGACACACGAAAATCCGACGCCCGAATACTGCCGCAGCATCATCAACAGCCCGTCTTTCTGCGACGCCCTCTCCAACTGCTACTACTGGGTCCCCGAAGCACATCAAAACAAACAATAACCATAACGCAGGCATTGCCATGGAACTTGCAATCTATTTCTCCAACTTGAAGCGACTGGAACAGATGGACGACGCCTTGCGCTACATCGATACCAAGAACATCTCCACTTATCTGTTCGGAGTCATATTCTCCCTCAACCCAAATCTTTACGAATACTCCGTCAACCTCAACTCCCTCACATGGGTCCAATCCATCCAAGAAGCGGGCTATGATTTTTCCCGCCTCTATTTCGGACAGGAGTTCTGCCAGAATCTCATCCCCTCCCCCGATGAACTCGAACAGGCGTACTACATCGCCATGCAGCTCGGCTGGCATTTCACATACGTCACCAACGGTTATCTCACCGAAGAAGGAAACGACAAGATCAGAGCTAACATTGAGAGACTCAAGCAGATAGAGGCACAGGTCGAAATCGTTGTCAACGACTGGGGCGTCCTTAACATCATCCAAAACGAATACCAGCCGCTGCTCGGCCATCTCATTCTCGGACGAATTCTCAACAAGCAGACACGGCTCAACCTCTTTTCCCACCAAGGCCAGATGCCGCCCGTCCACATGAGCAGTATCGACACGCCCGAAAAGGACATCCGTATCGCACAGCTCGGCGCTTTCCGCGACATCAGCCTCTCCAATCCAGACTATCTCCCCGCCGTCAAGCAATGGGGCTTCACAGGAGTCGATCTCGACATGACGCCGCAGGCCGTCACCAGACCGGACGACGGCTGGGGCCTTTTCCTCGGCTTCTATTTCCCGTGGAATTTCATCGCCACCGCCCGCAATTGCCCGACGGCAGGAGTCGCGGATCCGCAACGCACGTTCGTCATGACGGACAAGCCATGCGGCAGGGCGTGTCAAGTTTACAACTGCTCCAACCACCTCCTCCAATACGAGCAGGCCATCTTGCAGCGCGGCCCCACACTTTTCTGTTCCGCCGCCGATTTCCTTGACGAATATTTCACAGGCAAAATTCCTTACGAACGGCTCATTTACGAACCGTACCTTCCAATCTGACATCCCCTCCCCTGCCCCACGTTTTCTCCGTCTCCATGAAATTCCACATCAAAACCTACGGCTGCCAAATGAACGAGCGCGACTCCGAAGCGCTCGCCTGTCTTCTCGAAGCCGACGGCGCCGTCGCAACCGATTCCGAAGAAGACGCCGACCTCATCATCTTCAATACCTGCTCCGTCCGCGACCAGGCCGAACGGAAAGCCATCGGCAAGATTGGTTTCATGAAGAAAATCAAGGCGCACAAGCCGAATTTGATTGTCGGCTGTGTCGGTTGCATGGCGCAAAATCATGGGGCGCAGTTGCTTAAAGACTTGCCTGTGTTGGATTTCGTCGCAGGGACGGACCAGCTCCACCGTGTGCCTGAAATCGTCCGAAACATCTTGAAGACAAGACACAGGACGGCCGAAATCGAGCTGGACAAAGTCATCCGTCCCGAACTAGACGGCCACCATCCAGGAGCCGTCGTCGCGGAAGTCGCCGTCATGCGCGGCTGCGACCAATTCTGCTCGTACTGCATCGTCCCGCACACGCGTGGCCGTGAAAAGAGCCGCCCCATTCCTGCCATCGTCGATGAAGTCAGACGGCTCGTCGATGCAGGAACGCGCGAAATCCTCCTGCTCGGACAGAATATCACCGCATACGGAGTGGCCGAAGCACGGCGTGCCAACATCTATACGCCTGAATATTCGGCATTTGCGGATCTTCTCGCCGCCGTCCATGAAGTGCCTGGCCTAGCCCGCATCCGCTTCACCTCCCCCCACGTCCATTTCATGAACGACAAATTCATCCGTACCATCCGCGACCTGCCGAAAGTCTGCAAATGCTTCCACGTCCCACTCCAATCAGGCTCCGACAGAATCCTCAAACTCATGCGGCGCTCCTACACGGCGGAGGAATACATCGACTGCATTCGCAGAATCCGCGACGGCCTGCCCGAAGTCAATTTTACCACGGATGTCATCGTCGGTTTCCCAACCGAAACGGAAGAAGATTTCAACATGACACGCAACCTCATGAACGACATTGTGTTCGACATGGCATACATCTTCCGTTACTCCCCCCGCGAAGGCACGAAATCCGCACGCGACTATCCAGACGACGTGCCCGAAGACATCAAGCATGAACGAAACCAAATCCTGCTTGCGGACCTCGAAAACGGAGCCGCCGCACGCAACGCACGATTCAAGGACTCCATTCAGGAAATACTCGTCGAAGGTATCAGTAAACGCAGTGCCGACCGTTGGACGGGCCGCACCATGCTAAATAAAGTCTGCAATTTCCTACCCGTCGAAGGAATCAAGCCAGGCGATCTCGTCAACGTGCGCATCAAACGGACAACCGCCAATTCCCTTTTCGGAGAAATCATCGCCGAATGACGGAATTGCCGATGAAATTTCATAACTTATTTCAAACCAATTCTCTACAACTGCTTCCGTGATGCCCTCCGTCAATTATACATTCCAAGAACTGAAAACCATCTTCGCCCTAGCGGGCAAAACATTGACGATGGCCGAATTGCAAACCGCCGCTCGCGCCTTGTCGAATTTTTTGCCACGCTATGCAGACACCACCTCCGCAGGCAACCTCCGAAGCGACATCGACCATCTGATCTCTGCCAACATCGTCAAGCAGATTAACAATACGTTCTCATATCAGGGAGACGACCTCACGGCGACCACCATTGACTTTCTTTCCGAACCAACGCGAGCCGCCGCATCGACCGCCCTTGGACAAGCCCTTCCATTCGTCCGCCCGTATGGCGGCGCAAATCTGGACCGCCTCCTGCAATATCTTCGCAACTCCTTCATGGCGAAGGATGTAAAGAACCACAAACGGCTGCTTGAAAACCTCCAGAAATACTTTCCGAAAGAATACGCGCTGGGCACCCCCTATCAATTTATTCTCAATCTTCTCGACACGCCGTGGTTCCAAAATTTGCCTCCAGAACTGCTGTCGTTCTGCGCTTGTCATCTAATCCCATCACTAATTCTTGATTTCAAACAACTTAATCCTATTCTCGACATTGTTCTGCCAAAGCGCGACAAGCTCTACGGCTTCGCCTTGTACGCAATTTTCGACGCGTTAATCCTTCAAGGGAGAATCGAAGAAGCCGAACAGCTTTTTGGAAACGAAAGTCTGGATGCCGTCCAGACGCGCAAGGCATGGCTTCTTTTCCAACACGGCAATTACAAGGAAGCGATCGCCGCTTTTTCAAACATCCTCGCTGAAATTCGAAGTTCTTCGTACAGAACAGATTACTATTTCACCGCCATCACAGGCATCATCTACATCTTCGCGCTTCTCCGTCAAGGCACCCCAAAGGATCTCGTCGATTCCTTCGAATATTCCAAACTTGGTCATTCCAATCCTTTATGGAGTCCTGTGTATGAACTACTAAACAACTTCATCCAATCGCTCATCTACAAAGACTCCTTCCATTTCACCACTTTTGACAACGCCCCGCCAAACGCCTTCACAGAATTTTTCAGTTTTATCATCGACTACTGGCGTGACCCGCTCCTATTCGCAAACACGCGGACCGCTGAAATCATTCGATTCAGAAATAACGTTGCCACAAATGGATACAAACTCATTGAGGCCGAATGCAATGAGCTGCTTGCCCGCCTTGATGCCGCCTGGATTCCAAGCGCACCAAGCCCAGTCGCGTTTTGGGCAAAACACCGCTGCGAATCCCTCCTCCTTTGCCACGACGTCCTCCCGCCATGGACCATCAAGCTGAATAAAATCAAAAGTATCATAATCGATGAAAAACAGAAGCGAATGTCGCGTCTCGCATGGATTCTAGAACCTGCACCATCACCCGCATTTGTTTCACTCAAACTTCTGGAGCAACAGCTTACAAAAACTGGAAAGTGGACGAAAGGACATGCCGTAAATGTTATCAAACTGATTGACGAAGTAGAAGACAACCAACATGAATGGCCGTCTCATTTCACGACACAGGACATCCATGTCATTTCCCTCATCCATGATCTCGAAATGCTCGCAAATCTGCATGGTAGTGGACTTTATGAATTGAATTTCAACAGTCTCGCACCGCTTTACGCACTCGTCGGCCATCCCAATCTCTATTGGTCTGAAAAGGAAGAAATGACCCACGTAACGTGTTGCAAAGCAGTTCCTTTCATTCGCATGACAGAAATCGATGGCTGCCTGCGGCTGTCCCTCCATCCCGCCAACCCGCAATTGAAGCAGATCATTCCCGCCCATGAATCCACAGAGCTCCTGAACCTCTATGTTTTCTCCCAAATTCAGCTACATCTTTTGAAAACCATCGGCGGCAGCCTGCTGATCCCCTTGGCAGCCACGCGTGAAATCCATGACTCATGCCTCGCCCTCCGCCAGCATACGGACATCCTTTCGGACGTGCCGCTGGACGATTGCAATTTCACTTTTGAAGATGCGACGCCAACGCCCGTCCTCAATCTGGAGTTCAACGGCGACACACTCATGGTCGAACTCCTCTGCAAGCCATTCCAGCAACTCGACCAATTCTGCGCATTCAATTCAGGCCCCATCGTTTTCATACCCGCCTCAACCGACAATTCGCCATGCTTCAGACGCAATTTCCAAACGGAAAACGAACTCATCACTAAAATCCTTAGTCTTTGTCCACAACTAACTTCTGACTGCCAGACCACACCCATGAATTGGCGGTTGCGCAACCGCAATTACATCCTCGAACTTCTCTTGAAGCTTAACGAACTTTCAGATTTTATCATCGTCCGCTGGAAATATGGTAAGCGTCTCAAAGTCACGAACAAAATCGGTGTCTCAAACCTCCACATCGCCATCCACCACAAAAACGATTGGTTTGAACTGGACGGAGACGTGAAAATCAATGACCGCGAAACCATCAGCTTCAGACGACTTCTCGAACTCGCTTCCCAGCAAAAAGGCAATTTCATCACCCTCGACGATGGCCAGATACTTGCCCTCGCCAACGATTTCAAACGACGACTCGACGATTTCAACACACTTGGCAATTTCGACGAAAACGGCAATTTCATCTTTGACCGATTCGCAGTTCCTGCCGCCCAAATCCTCCTTGAAGACAGGCAAATCAACCTCAGCGACAAACCGTCCGAATGGCTCCGCCAATTGGACGAAATCAACCGCGCCATGAACATGAAGCCGGACATCCCGCAAAATCTCAGCCCAGATGTCAAGCTCAGAAAATATCAAGTCGATGGTTTCCAATGGCTTACAAGACTAGATGCTTGGGGCGCAGGAGCCTGTCTCGCCGATGACATGGGACTCGGCAAGACCATCCAAGTCCTTACGTTCATACTCTCTAAAGCCGACGAAGGCCCGTCGCTCGTCGTCGCGCCGACCACCGTCTGCCAAAACTGGCTAGAACAATGCCAACGATTCACGCCTTCTCTCAAAACTGTCGTTTTCGGACAGGGAAACCGACAGGAGACATTGGCCCAGATGGGGCCATCTAGCCTTCTGGTAGTTTCTTACGGATTGCTGCAAAGCGAAATCGAAGCATTCCAAAAAGTCCGCTGGCGCATTGTCGTGCTCGATGAAGCTCAGGCCATCAAGAATTTCCAGGCCAAACGTTCGCAAGCCGTTCTCAAGTTGGATGCGCAATTCAAAATCGTCACCACGGGCACCCCCCTCGAAAACAATCTCGGAGAATTGTGGACGCTTTTCCAGTTCATCACGCCTGGCCTTCTCAAATCACGCCTCTATTTCATGAACCGTTTCGCCTCTGTAAACGACAATGAAAAAGACGGCACAGAGACAGAACGCCTCGCACGTATCGTCAAACCATTCCTCTTAAGACGGCGTAAAGATCAGGTGCTGAAGGAGTTGCCGCCAAAAACGGAAATTCCGTTCTTCGTCGAACTGTCCGAAAAGGAACGCTCATTCTACGAAGCCGTCAGACGTAAGTTGCTTGACGATATCAATCAAGACATTGACACCAACTCGCCGCAGAATCGAATCCGCATCATCGCCGCCATCACTAAGCTCCGCCAAGCCGCCTGCAACGCAAGGCTTGTCGAACCGACCACTGACATACCGAGCGCCAAGCTCGAAGCCTTCGTCCAACTCGTCCAAAATCTTGTCGCCGCCAACCACAAGGCACTTGTCTTCTCGCAATTCGTCCGCCATCTCGACATCATCCGCCCCGTCTTGGACAATCTCGGCATCTCCTATCAATATTTGGATGGTTCAACGCCGAGAAAAGACCGTACCGATGCTGTTGACGCCTTTCAGAAAGGCAGTTCCGACCTCTTTCTCATCAGCCTCAAGGCGGGCGGGCTAGGCCTCAACCTGACCCGCGCCGATTTCGTCATCCTCCTCGACCCATGGTGGAATCCAGCCGTTGAAGACCAGGCTTCCGACCGCGCCCATCGCATCGGCCAGACCAAGCCCGTCACCATCTACCGCCTCATCGCCAAAAACACCATCGAGGAGAAAATCATCGCCCTCCACAACGAAAAACGCGATCTCGCGGAAAAAATCCTTTCCGGTGCTGACACGCCGACAACCATCACTGCCGAAGAACTCCTCCGCCTGATTGCTGAACAATAGCCCCTTCATCCTCCCACCTCTTTTATCTTCAGAATCCCTATGACAGCAAAACACTTTCTTCTCACCATCGTCTGCCTCCTTCTCTGCATAACCACCCATGCTCAAACTGCCACCCATGACTGGAACAAAATCGCGGACGGCATGGCCGCCGCACTCGTCAAAAATTTCTGGGGCGCAAGCTTTAAGGAACATCCTGACCGCTATTTCTTCAATAAGATGAGCCAGCAGGCCGACATGGCCACCAACGACTACTGGCCGCAGGCCCATGCCATGGATGTCATCGTGGACGCCTATCTGCGCACACATGACGAAAAGTATCTCGCCATGTTCGACCAGTGGTTCGAGGGCGTCCCGCGCTTTAACAACAAACGGAAAGAAGATCCATGGTGGAAGGTGTATGTTGATGATATGGAATGGATTGTGCTTACGCAGATTCGAATGTACGAGGCTTCCGGCAGGACGGTTTATTTGAACAAAGCCCGCCAGATGTACGCCGATTGGATTTGGACCCAGTGGTGTCCTGAACACCAAGCCCCATTCCATGGCGGCATCACATGGAAAACGGACGGCGAACCATCAAAAAACGCTTGCAGCAACGCCCCCGCCGCCATCATCGCCGCCCGCCTCGCACAGTTCGCAGATATCGACAAGGAGCATGACCGCAAGTCACGCGAAGAATATCTGGCCGAAGCCGTGCGCATCGTCAGTTGGATGCAAGCCCATCTTTACGATGCCAATAACGGCGAAATTTTCGACAACATGAAAAAGGACGGCAGCATTCGTAAAGCCGCATTCACCTACAACCAAGGAACTTACCTTGGTGCCTGCCACGAACTGTTCCGCCTGACGGGAAACCGCGAATATCTTCAAAGCGCCGCCAAAGCCGCCGAATTCATTATCAAACACAAGACGACCAACAACGGCGCTTTGAGCAATTCGGAACGCGGCGACGGCGCCCTCTTCCATGGCATTTTCTTCCGTTATCTTGCCAGACTCGCCCTCGAACCAGCCGTTGATGCGGAACTCCGTGAACTGTACAAGATGTATTTAACGCAACTTGCAACCATTCTCATCAACGAGGGCCTCAACCATGAGACGATGCTTTACGGCGGCAAATGGCATGAAGCGCCGCCCGCCGACAAGCCCTCCTCCCTAAACGCCCACGTCACAGGCTGCATGCTCATGGAGGCCGTCTGCCTGCTGAACAGAAAATGAAACCTTACAACAATTTCCACCTTTGTTACATCTCTGCACAAAACACCATTAAATTATTTGTTATAAAATAGTTAAGATTTATCATACATCATCGTCACACCACCTATTTTACTTTTCGCACCATTTCTATTTTACGTTTCGCACCATTTCTATTTTACGTTTCGCACCATTTCTATTTTACGTTTCGCACCATTTCTATTTTACGTTTCGCACAATCATGCTATGAACTGATTACTCAATCAGATTTCAATTTAGACTGTTCCTTGTACCATTATCGGGATAGACAGCGCCGTGAAATCGACTTCATTCTCGAAGAAGGCTCACATAACATATTCGGAATAGAAGTGAAGGGCGGTTCACACATCGGGAAAGAAGATTTTAAACATTTAAAATGGTTTAAGGATAATATGGCAAAAAATAAAACTTTTCTGGGAATTATTCTCTATTCTGGCGAAAATACCCTATATTTTGCCGAAGATTTAATTGCTCTGCCAATTGCTGTCTTATGGAACTGATGAACGCATAAAAAATGCCGCGACATGTCTCCAAAACATCTCGCGGCATTTCACAATAACGGTTATACCTGCTTCAGATTTTCTTATTATTGAGCAGCTGGTTGCGGATCCAGCCGTTGTTCAGTGGGTCGCCCGTCTCCAACATCCACTCGTGCAAGCGTTTGCGCATGGCGGCGATGCGCTCCTGGCAGGCGGGATCCGTCGCGCGGTTCACAAGTTCGCCCGGATCCGTTTCCAAATCGTACAATTCGTCCTCAGCCGTGCCGTTCCAGACATATTTCCAACGGCGGTCACGCACCATCCGCTGGCTGTACAGGCCGAACTGGTTGCCGTGGTACATGCAATGGACGTCTTCGCGGCCGTTGTGGCCTTCGCCTTTAAGCATCGGCAAGATGCTCTTCCCCTGGAACGTTTCGGGCACTTCCGCACCAGCCATCTCGCAGAGCGAACGAGCCAGATCAATCGTGTGGACAACGAAATCGTCGCAACTCGTGCCCGCTTTCGCGACGCCCGGCCAACGGACAATGAACGGCACGCGCGTCACGTCTTCATACATGATGTAATGTTTGTCGATCATGCCGTGCGCGCCGCACATGTCGCCGTGGTCGCAAGTATAGACGACGATTGTGTTATCAGCTAAGTTCAACTCATCCAAGGCCTTGAGAATGCGGCCGATCTGCGCGTCCAGCAGGGAGATTTCACCGAGATAGCGGCCGACAAGCGGCGCCCATTGCTCCCATGTCCAGCCGTCGAGATTCCATGAACGGAGCTGCTGGGCCTGGATGTACGGCTTGTTTTTGAACGTGTCGCCGAAGCTCGGCCATGGCGGGATGTCCGACGGCTTGTACATATCGGCGTATGGCTGCGGGACGACGTTCGGCAGATGCGGCTCGGAGGGATCCCATCGGATCAGAAACGGCGTGTCGCTGTTGGCTTGCTTCTTCAGTGTTTCGATTGTCTGTGACGCCCCCCAATAGAGACGCGACTGCTCGGGCGTAATGGCTTCGTCGAAACCAAAGAACGGCATTCCCGACGGACGCGGCGGCAAGCCCTGCGCGGCCCGCCATTTGCCGTAGTCAGACTCCGGAATGTAGTCGTGAAAACCATATTCCAGCGGCGATTTCGCCTTGCCCCCCAGCCACTTGCCGATGAAACTCAAATGATAGCCCGCATCGCGGATGGCCTGCGGAAACGACGGGATGTCCGCAGCGGGACGGCACGCCTCCGTGTCTGCATTCGCGATAGCCAAATGCTTGCACGACCACACGCCGTGCAGCAGGCTGTTGCGTGCCGGCACGCAAATTGGTGACGATGTAAAAGCATGTGTAAAGTTTACGCCGCTCGCCGCCAAGGCATCCAGATTCGGTGTTTGCAGAAACGGATGTCCGTTCACGCCAACGCAGTCACGGCGGTGCTGATCCGCCACAATCATCAAAATATTCGGTCTCATAGTGTAACTTTTCGTTTGAGTTAAATCTTTGCAATTACGGCAAGTAGCGTTTTTCCTGGAACCAAAGGACCATGGCGCGGCCCCAATCCTTCACGGCTTTTGTGCTCCGGAGGCCATAGCCGTGGCCGCCGTCGGTGTAGTGACGGAATGTGCAGTCAAAGCCCGCCTCACAGACGGCTTTTGTGAAGACGCGGGAGCTCGGAACCCAATGGGTGTCATCCGCGTTATGGATGAAAAGCATCGGCGGAAGATTTTGCAACGGAAGGAGTTCTGGAACAACCTGCCCGTCTTTTTCAAGATAGGCGGGATAAACGGGGACGGCGAAATCCGGTCGTGCGCTGAGCTTGTCGATGTCGTCGATGGGCGCGTATGACTGTTCGTTGAATTTGCAGGTCGCGCGGACAGTCAGATGTCCGCCGGCGGAGAAGCCCATGATGCCGACGCGGTTGGGGTCGATGTCCCATTCGGCGGCGTGGGCGCGGACTTGGCGGATGGCACGCTGCGCATCTTGGAAAGCACCCGCTCGGTTGTTGGGACAACGGTACTTGAGAATGACGGCGGTCATGCCGTTGGCTGCGAGGAACTCCGCGATTTCCGTGCCTTCAAGATTCCATGCGAGAATGCTGTAGCCGCCGCCCGGACAGACGATCATGCAAGGGGCTGGCTTTGTAGCATTATGCGCGGGATAGAGATACAGCGCCGGTTCGCTGACTCCTGAAATGCGGAGGACGTCGTTGGCGGGATCGCCGGCGTGTTCGGGGCCGTTGGCTTTTTCACCGGGCATTTTGCCGTCAGGCCAGATTTTGAGGGCGGCTTTGGCGCCGTCGAAGGCTTCTGAATACTCCATGTCATGACTCCTTTTTATGGTTGTTTTTTTTCCTTGTGGAAGATCTGCTGCGGTCAGAATGGCAAGACTGCCGATGAAAATGAATGTGATGATGGTTTTCATAATGGTTGTGCCATTGGCGTCTCGCCGTTGGCCGGGTTGTGCCGTCGGCGTCCCGCCGTTGGCCGGGTTGTGCCATCGGCGTCCCGCCGTTGGCCGGGTTGTGCCGTCGGCGTCCCGCCGTTGGCCGGGTGGTGCCATTGGCGTCCCGCCGTTGGCTGGGTTGTGCCATCGGCGTCCCGCCGTTGGCCGGGTTGTGCCATCGGCGTCCCGCCGGTGGCGGTTGAGGTTGTACCGGTCGATAAACACATAAAAAAATCACATCAATTTTACTTTATCACATAAACAGGTTATCATAAAGAAAAGAAACAACAATTTTGCCGGAAAAACTGCTTTTTCCCCAAAAAAGGACAGACAATGAAGAATCTATTGACGTTGAATGTGTCGGACACGCAAGTCATGTACAATACGAATGACAATGGTTGCGTGGAACTGTCGCTGTATCCGGCGGGGCTGTCGCCTGCGACAGGCGGTCGCGAGCAGTTGTCGCCCGTAGCGGAAGTGAAAATCCGCGGCGACGCGGCGACAGGCGGTTTCGGCGGCGGTCGCACGATGCGTTTCGGCGGCTCTGCGGGGCGTTTCCGCTACCAGTCGCAGACGGTTGAAGACCATCGTGTCGTGACGGTCATGGCAGATGAACGCGGCTACGAACTAAAGCATATATTAATATGGTATGACGACTGTCCTGTTTTCGCCGTCCATGCGGAGTTCACGAACAAGTCAGCGTCTCCCATGACGTTGGATTTCATGACGAGTTTCATTCTTGGCGGGCTTGCAGGATATGTACAAGGCGATGCCTACGAACGGCTTAAAGTGCATCGTTACCGTTCCGCCTGGAGTGCGGAGGGCCGCCATATATGTGAATCCGTGGAGGATTTGGTGTTGGAGCATTCATGGGGCGGCGGTCTCATGCGAGCAGAGCGCTTCGGTCAGGTCGGCACGATGCCTGTGCGCGGATGGCATCCATTTGTGGCATTGGAAGATACTGGAGAAGGAGTCTTCTGGGGAGCGCAACTGGCGTGGAGCGGCTCGTGGCAGATGGAATTCGTGCGATACAGCGGCGACACGTTGTCGATGGACGGCGGCTTGGCGGACCGCGAATTCGGCCATTGGAGCAAAATCGTCGCTCCAGGCGAGACATTTGTCGCTCCCGAGGCGTTCATCGCCTGCCGAAAAGGTACATTTGATGAACTGTGCCAACGACTTCTGAAAATACAGGAATATCGGCTGAACGTGCCGTCCGTTGAAGAGGACCTGCCTGTGATTTTCAATGAATGGTGCTACAGCTGGGGCAATCCTAAGGAATCGGAGCTTCTGGCAGCGGCGGATCGACTGAAGGGGACGCCAGTCAAATATCTTGTCATCGATGCGGGATGGTACAAGGAGGAAGGCAAGAACTGGGGCAATACGCAGGGTGACTGGATATACAATAAAGACCTTTATCCTGATGGACTTATGGCGACGGCGGACCGCATCCGCGAACGTGGCCTCATCCCTGGCATCTGGTTTGAAGCGGAAGTCTGCGGCAACGCCAGCCATGCCTTCACAGAGGATGTGGATTTGCACTTAATGCTTGACGGCACGCCTATTTACGCCAGTGGTCGCCATTTTCTGAACCTTCAACTGCCTGAAATCCGCAGAAAATTGGACGAAAAAGTCGTTAACTTCTTAAAAGAAAACCACTTGGGATATGTCAAGATTGATTATAACGAGACGATAGGCATCGGTTGCGACCATCCGGATTCCATCGGCGAAGGGCTGCGGAAGCAGGTGGAAGGGACGCATTGGTTCTTCCGCAGGATGCGGGAGGTCAATCCAGAACTGGTCATCGAAAACTGCGCGTCCGGCGGCCATCGCCTTGAACCGTACATGATGTCGCTGACATCGATGTCGAGCTTCTCAGATGCGCATCAGGAGCCGGAAATACCTGTCATTGCGGCAAATCTGCACAATCTCATGCTGCCGCGCCAATGCCAGATTTGGGCAGTGCTAAATCCTTCGTACGACGATACAAAGCTACAGTACATCCTTGGCGGCGGCATGTTGGGGCGGCTGTGTCTGTCCGGCGGCATCACAAAACTGTCTGACAGCCAGTGGTCGATCGTGACGGAGGCGATGTCGTTCTACGAGAAGATCAAAGGCATCATCAAACATGGTGAATCGTCGTATTATCCGTATGTTGCGCCATCATGGCGGCATCTGCGCGGCGGTTTCGCACTACGACGCGTCAGCCTGGACGGAAAGACGGCGATCGCCTATTTCTTCGCGTTCCATGAAGCGCTGAAGACTATGAAATTGGAGATGACGGAAGGCAACTGGACAATAGCGGACCGCTTCGGCGAAGGCGAGGCCGTCTGCACCGGTCGCTCCGTGACGTTTACGCCTGCCGCTCCAATGAGCTGTCTGATTCTTTCAATGCGTAATTCATGACTTTCAATGACTTTTTCAGAAAAAACATCAAGATTGGTTTGCAAGTCTCTATTTTCCCATTAAATTAAAGTAGTTGGTGGTGTATCCACGCATCGCCGATTACAGTGGAAGATTTCGTCAAAATGATGGGATTTTGAAGCCGAAAAAAGTTTACAACTTTTGAAACAAAAATCACATCATCAAGAAATAAAATGAGTTACAAGACACAAAAAGTTATCAGCTCAGCTCA
>JAGCSE010000050.1 GCA_017964325.1 Victivallales bacterium
ATGGCGATGATGGCGATGACGACGAGCAGTTCAATCAGCGTGAAGGATGCGGCTTTTTTGATTTTGTCCATTTAAGTCTCCATTGTTTAACGAAATACATACTTTAATTGAAATTAATTTGGTTCAAATAAAACAAATATAAATCTATGTTTTTCGTTTTGCAAATAATTCTTCCCAAAAAATGCTGTCTAACCGTCTAACCGTCTCCCATCTAATCGTCTAACCGTCTAATCGTCTCCCATTTCACGTCTCACGTCTCACGTCTCACGTCCTCCCCCCCCCCAGCAGATACAATGGTCATGGGACAAAAAAAGCCGCCTTCCGTGGTGTGCGGAGGCGGCTATGTGAAGAAAAATGTTAAATTGGATTATCTGACCGTCCAGTCACGCTTGTTGGCGTCATAGATGGAGAATTTCTCGCTGGTCACATGGCCATCGAAATGGAGCATATTGCAGAGTTCGTTGTGATGGAAGCTGATCTTGCAGTTGGAATCTGTCTTGGTAACGGTGGAGTTTGTCCAATGGTAGATGGTACTGGTGGAGTCAACGACTGCGTTGGTGGTGGAGGGTTCCTTGAATTCGGAAATCTTCCATCTGTTGGTGTTGTTGTTGTTGACGTTGCCGCCGAGCCACTCAGCCTTGAAATAGGAGCATTTCATCGGGTTGGCATACTGGCTGGGCAGACCTTCGCGACGGCCTGAGATGGATGCGGGGTTGCTGACGTTGGGGCAGACGAACAGTTTGTATTCGCCGGTATAGACGGAGCAGAAATCCGGCCACCACATGAGCCAGTCGTCAGAAGCCTTGTTGGGCGTTTCATACATGTAGATGATTGGGACATACTGGGCGTAGTCATCTTGATACATGGTATGGGCGATACCCATCTGCTTGAGGTTGTTGGTGCAGGAGATGGACATGGCTTTTTCACGGGCCTTAGCGAGGGCGGGCAGCAGCATGGCGGCCAAAATGGCGATGATGGCGATGACGACGAGCAGCTCAATGAGCGTGAAACCGAGCATTCGTTTGATTTGGTTCATTGTTGTTCCTTGTCCTTTTTGTGTTTTTATTGAAAATTATCAATATAAAAATATCAATCATTCAATCATATATTAAAATATTTCATGCTTTCCAGATTGCAAATCAAAAAATAAAGAAAAATTAATAAAAAATTCATGAAATCATAACTATAAATAAGAATCGAAATTAATTTCTGCGTCTTCCGCCGCCGATGACGCCGAATCTGACGAGATAGTAGAGCAGGGTGGCGAGGGAGGAGGCCGCGCCGGCGACATACGTCAGGAAGGCGGCGTTTAGGACGGTGCCAGCGTGTTCGCGTTCAGACGGTTGCAGGATGCCCGCATCGACGAGCGCCTTTTTCGCACGGGAGGAGGCGTTCCATTCGACTGGCAGTGTGACGACGGAGAACACAAATGCAGTGCTGAAGCAGATGAGCCCTAGATTGATGAGAATCGGAGCGTGCATCAAGGCTCCGGCGACAATCAAAACGTATGAGAATTTTTGTCCGAGATTGGTGGGGATGACGAGCAGGGTGCGAAGCCCCATGAGGCCGTAGTGGCTGGCTTTCTGGAGGGCATGGCCCGCTTCATGGCAGGCGACGCCGAGTGCGGCCAGCGATTGGCTGTCATAGACGGCATCCGAAAGCCGGAGCGTATTGGTTGACGGGTCATAGTGGTCTGAAAGGAAGCCGTTTACATGTTCGATTCGGACATTGTTGACTCCGGATGCGCGGAGCATTTGGTCCGCCGCCTGCGCTCCCGTCAGACCAGAGTACGAACTGACTTTTGAATATTTGCTGAAGGTCGTTTTTAGATAAAAAGTGGCGAGTGAAGACAGGATGAAGGCGGGTATGGCGAACAGGAGGTAGGTTGGATCGAAATACATGGTGGCTTTCCTTATTTTACAGTGAAGAGCGGTTGACAATAATATACCATCATTTAATTGAGAGAAGCAACTTGTTTTGACAATTTATCGACTATTTGGTTCATGGAAAATGATGAAATGCGTCCATCCGCGTTGATTTTTCATAATTCTCCTATAGAATAAAGAGTTTACAAGAAAACATTTTTTTTTATCAAATGGAGACATGACATGGCAGAAGCATTGCAAAAACTTTCGGTATTGACGATCGGCAACAGTTTTACGGACAGCTTGATGTCTTATTTCCAGCCAGTTGTGGAATCGGCTGGCTGCGAACTGTATTTTGAGCGCGCGAACCACGGCGGCTGCGAGCTGCATCGCCATTGGAACTACATCGAAAATGAAGAGCGGGACCGCGTGTTCCGCATGTACCAGAACTACACGCACACGATGAAGGAGATTCTGCAGTCGCGTCCATGGGACATTGTGACGATGCAGCAGGCGTCGCACGCAAGCTGGCGGCCCGAAACATTCGAGCCGTTCGGCACGAACATCTATAATTATGTGCGTACCAATGCGCCGTCGGCGGAAATCTGCATCCAGCAGACATGGTCCTACCGCAAGGATGACCCGCGCATCATGGCCGGCGGCGAATGGGGCATCGACCAGACGGAGATGTACAACCGGCTGACGGCAAACTACCGCAAGCTGGCCGCCGACCACGGCAATCTCCGCATCATTCCGACTGGCTTCGCCGTGCAGTTGGCACGGCAGAACCAGCCGCATTCATTCGTCAACTACCCGCCTGAACTGCTCCAGCAGATTGTCTGGCCGGACCTGCCTGCGCAGGCATGGTCATTGGTCGGCACGATGCGTTGGGCGAAAAACAAGGAGACGGGCGAGATGGTCATCCATCGCGACACGATCCATCTGAATGAACGCGGCAAATATCTCCAGGCATGCGTTTGGTTTGCATTCCTTTATCACAGAAAGACTTGCGAAGTGACATTTGTTCCGGACTGCATCGGCAACGCGGATGCGAAATTCCTTCGTGACATGGCCCAGAAGGCCGTGGATGAATTTCCGCAATTGTAAGTGAGAGGAGAAAAAGCAATCTCGATTGCTTTTGGGTCATGAAAATCTTTTTCAGCGTCATGAAAAGTTTTTCAGCGTCATGAAAATCTTTTTCAGCGTCTATCGTCTCATCGTCTAACGTCTTAAGCTCACGTCTCACGTCTCACGTCTCACGTCCAACCGCGCAATGGCAACGCCATTACGCCATGCCAGAAAAAATACAAATGGCACAATGAAAATCTTATTCAGCGTCTATCGTCTAATCGTCTAACGTCTTAAGCTCACGTCTCACGTCTCACGTCTCACGTCCAACCGCGCAATGGCAACGCCATTACGCCCTGCCAGAAAAAACAAGGAAATAGCAAAATGGTAAAGCACATCATCTTATGGAAATTGAAGGAAGAACTGTCAGCGGATGAGAAAATAAACGTAAAGGCTGGCATCAAGTCGGGCCTGGAAGGATTGAAGGGGATCATTCCGGGGCTGGAGGCGATCGTTGTCCGCACGGGGGGGCTTGCGAGTTCCAATGCGGATGTCATGCTGGATTCGACATTTGCAGATGAAGCGGCGTTGAAGGGATATGCCGTGCATCCTGCGCATGTGGAAGTCGCTAATACAAAAGTGCGTCCATTCGTCCAGACACGGCTCTGCATGGATTATGAAAGCTAAAAGCAAATGCTTGATTGTTCTATAGTTATAGAAGAAAGCTTGATTTCGGGCAGAATTAAGCAATGGTGAAAAGATGACAGAAAGACCTACAGACTATGATGGGCCGTTTCATTCGGGCACAGGAAGTACGCAGCCGCATTCGGACGATACTTTCCTGCACGTCGGCGACCGTCTTTTTCAAGGACGGTACAAGGTGCTGGAAATACGACACGGCGGGATGGGCTATGTCTATAAATGCGAAGACCTTGTGACTCGTTTGATGGTCGCCCTGAAGACGGTGCAGGCAGTAGGGGGGATGACGGAGGACGACGTCAAGGAGATGGTTCGGAGCTTCAGGCTGATATACGGGCTGTCGCATCCGCATATCATCCGCGTGAACTATCTTGACAAGGAGGTTGAAAGCGAAAACTGGTTCGTGTCGATGGAATGGGTCGAGGGGGAGGATTTGGAGACGCGCCTTAAAAAGACGGAGGAGGGCGTATTGTCCAAAGATGAGACGGTTCGGATACTGGAGCAAGTGGCTGCGGCGCTGGACTATGCGCATGGAAAAGGAGTTGTCCATCGCGACGTGAAATGCGCGAACATCATGCTGAAACCCGACGGCGACGTGCTGCTCATCGATTTCGGCATCGCGGGCCATGCAGCGGCTTCCGCAACGAACGTGCGGACATCGCCATACGGTCTGAGCACGACTGTCAATCCGTTCACGGGGACGGCGGGCTACCAGCCGCCCGAGCAGTGGCGCGGAAACAAGACATCCGCCGCATCGGACCAATATTCGCTGGCGGTGACGGCGTATCGCTGCCTATCCGGTCATCTGCCGTTCGAACATCCCAACAGAGGAGAGCTTCGCGAGATGGTGATGTACGACGACCCGCCGCGCATCCGCGCCATTTCCGCCGATGCGAACGCCGTGCTGAAGAAGGCTCTTGCCAAGAAGACGGAGGAACGCTATGGAAGCTGCATGGAGTTCATCCGCGAATTGGCGAGGGGGCTGGCTGTTGCCAATACGCCGCAACAGCCGTCCGTTGCCATTGCAACACCGCCGTCACCGTCCGTCAGTCATAAAGAAACGCTTCCAGAAGGAGATGTTACGCTGAATCTCAATGGCGTCAACTTGACATTGAAGCGGGTGGCTGCTGGAACGTTCATGATGGGGAGCAACGACGGCGATGAGAAGCCTGTCCACAAGGTGATGCTGACGAAGGACTTCTGGCTTGGGGAGACGGAAATTACGCAGTCGCAGTATGAGGCCGTCATGGGGGAGAATCCGTCAGTATTCAAGAAGGGCGGCAATTATCCCGTGGAGTGTGTGTCATGGGTTGATGCGATGGAGTTTTGCAAAAAGCTGACGGAGCGGGAACGGCGTGCGGGACGGTTGAAGGAAGGCTATGAATATTCGCTTCCGACGGAGGCGCAGTGGGAGTACGCCGCCCGCGGCGGCGGCAAGTCCAAAGGCTACGAATACAGCGGAGGCGACAATCTGGACGATGTCGGCTGGTATTATGACAATTTCAATGACG
>JAGCSE010000051.1 GCA_017964325.1 Victivallales bacterium
CTTCGACGCATACGAAGCGTCCGTTACCGCACGCATCAAGAAAGCCAACGCCTAACGGCAAGCTAAAAGCCAAAAGCTAAAAGCTGAAAGCCTAAAGCAAATACAGCCGCTCATGTCCTTTTGAGGAGGGCGGCTGTTTGAAAGATTTTTCTTAGTTTTACAATAGAAACAATTAGGAAGACATCATGGAAGACAAAATCTACTATCTTGATTTCAAGACACTTGAAAACTTCATGCGCGATTCGTTGGTCGGCGCCGGCGTGCCGCTCGAAGACGCGAAGATCTGCGCGGACGTTCTGATCACCGCTGATAAGCGCGGCATCGACTCCCACGGTATCGGCCGCCTGAAACCCATCTACATCGACCGCATTCGCGATGGCATCCTGAACCCGAAGACCACCGTTGAATTCGTCAAGAAGACTGCCACGACAGCTGTCATCGACGCTCATGACGGCATGGGCATGGTCGCCTCCAAGCAGGCCATGCAGTACGCCATTGACCACGCCCGCGAATACGGCATGGGCATGACGGTCGTCCGCAACTCCTCCCATTACGGCATCGCCGGCTACTACGCCTTGATGGCCATCCAGAACGGCATGATCGGTATCACCGGCACGAACGCCCGTCCGTCCATCGCCCCGACCTTCGGCGTCGAGAACATGCTCGGAACGAACCCGCTGACCTTCGGCATGCCGACGGATGAGCCGTTCCCGTTCTTCCTCGACTGCGCGACGTCCGTCTCGCAGCGCGGCAAGATCGAAGTCTATGGCCGTGCGGGCAAGCAGCTTCCTCCCGGCTGGGTCATCGACGAACAGGGCAACACCCGTACGGATACCGACCAGATCCTGATCGATCTCGTGAAGGGCAAAGCCGCCCTGACGCCGCTGGGCGGCCTGGGCGAAGAGACGGCCGGCTACAAGGGCTACGGCTATGCGACGGTCGTTGAAATCCTGAGCGCGGCGTTGCAGCAGGGCTGCTTCCTGAAGCAGCTGCTCGGCTTCAGCCCCGAAGGCAAGAAGCAGCCGTACCATCTCGGCCATTTCTTCATCGCGATCAACATCGACGCTTTCTGCGGTCTGGAGAATTTCAAGCACACGGCCGGCGAGATTCTCCGCGCCCTGCGCAATTCCAAGAAGGCTCCCGGCAAGGAACGCATCTACACGGCCGGCGAGAAGGAATATGAAATCATGCTCAAGCGCGAGAAGACGGGCGTTCCGATCAACGCCGCCCTCCAGAAGAACATGATCGACCTGAAGCGTGACTACAATCTGACGCAATATCATTTCGATTTTGAATAAGCCTTCTGATCAGAATTAATGGCAAATGGCCTTGCGTGGCACTTAAGATGCTGCGCAAGGCCATCTTGTATTAGGAAAAATGAAAGAAAAGTCTCATTTGGGGACGCTGTGGGCGTCCGTTTGGAATCAAGAATATAAAACAGAACGGCGTGTGTTCGCGGCGTTGGAACTCGTGTTTTTCCCGCTGAGCCTGTTGACGGTTTTCGTATTGCTTCCGTTGCAGATTGTGATGAAGCATACATCGTTGGAACTGTCGCCCGCATGGATATCTGTATTCCATATACTGCTTTCCGCCGCAATCGGTTACATCACGAACTACATCGCTTTGGAGATGCTGTTCAAACCATTCGAACCGAGTGGGAAACATTGGCTGGCCATTTGCACGTTCGGCTATTGGCGGCAAGGTTTGGTGCCGAAAAACAAGAAGAACATTGGTGTGGAAATCGGCCGCCAAATCGAAACGAAATTGCTGCCGCCTGAAATACTGGCCAATGAACTGTGTTCGGCCGTCACGGCTTTTCTTACGGAACGGAAGATTACGGACGATGTCCGTCGGCTGGTGACAAATCTGCTTGAAGAACATCACGATGAAATATGTGCATTTCTTGTTGAGAAAGGAGATGGCTTGCTCGACTCCATGCTCGAAAAGTATATCACGCGGGATACGTTGCGTGATTTCTTGAGGAGAAACGCATTGCCGCGGGTGAATACGCCGAATGTCAGGAAGATGTTTGCGGATGCGGCGTTGTCGGAAGCGGAAAAACATTCAAGAGAGATAGTCGTACTGCTACAGCAGGAAATTCGTGCGATGGCGAAAAGCTACTGCGAGAAGAAATCGGCCAGCATGGGATTCATGGCGCTGATGGGCATTGATTTGTCCAGCATGGTCGATAAAGTGCTGAACGCGCTCGATTGGGATGTCGTGGAAGGCCGATTGAAGGAAAAGCTCCATTCAGACAAGACGCGGCAGCTTGCGGATGTGATGCTGGTGAAGATGTTTACAAAACTTGATTCATGGCTTGAAAGCAATGAAAGCGATGATGGATTGGAGATGCTGGCCGGAGAGCTTCGCAACGGTCTGCGGGAAAAGGGCAGGGCGTTGCTACAGGAGAATGTGCCGTCGCTGGTTGGACAACTGGCTGGATACGAAGCATTTTGGAAATGGCTGGACGAAAAGTTGCTGCCGACAATGCTGCCCGTGGTGGAGAACGTCGTCCGAGAGAAGGGCCATGACATGGTGATGAACAAACTGCGGTTGGCGGAACGCGTCTCACAGGCGGTGGACCGTCAGGATACGCGTCAGTTCTATGATATGATCAACGCCCTTGCTGCGCAGCATCTTGGAGCGATTCAAGTGCTTGGGTATCTACTGGGGGGGATCATAGGAGCGTTGCAGTTGTTAGCTTAGAGCTGAAAGCAAATACAGACTTTGCGCCTCTGCGTTAAAAAGATATATAAATAACATCATAGGAAAAAGCTATGGCACAAGAATTCGTCTTTGAAATGCTTGGAATGTCCAAATTCTACGGTGACAAGTGCATCCTGCAGAATTTCAATCTGTCCTTCTATTATGGTGCGAAAATCGGCATCGTCGGCGAGAACGGCGCGGGCAAATCGACGTTGCTCCGCATTATGGCGGGAATCGATACGGATATCCAAGGCGAGGCGAAAATTCTGAAAGGCTATCGCGCCCTTTTGGTGCCGCAGGAGCCGAAATTGAATCCGGACAAGACCGTGCGCGGCAATCTGGAGGAGGCCATGGAGCCAATCCAGAAGATGATCGAACGCTATGACGAAGTCATGGCGAAGATGGGCGACGAGATGTCGGAAAAGGAACAGCAGAAGCTCAACGACGAGTTCGACTATCTGCAAAATGAAATCGACCGTCTGGACGGATGGAACATCGACCATCTGCTGGATGTCGCGAGTTCCGCGTTGGTCCTGCCGCCTGATGACGCGGATGTGACGAAGCTGTCCGGCGGCGAACGCCGCCGTGTCGCACTTTGTAAAGCGTTGCTGGCCAAGCCTGATCTGCTGCTGCTGGACGAGCCGACCAACCATCTGGACGCCGAAACGATCACATGGCTCGAAAAGACGTTGCGCGAATACGAAGGCACGGTCATCATCGTCACGCATGACCGTTATTTCTTGGACAACATCACCAAATGGATTCTGGAAATCGAAAACGGCCGCGGCATCCCGTTTGAAGGCAATTACAGCAGCTGGCTGAAGCAGAAACAGGAGATTCTGCGTGTCATCGAAAAGAAGGAGACGGCGCGGCAGCGGATTCTCGCACAGGAACTAGAATGGATCAACAGCACGCCCGCTGGCCGCTTGAAGAAGAACCAGGCCCGTGTCAACCGCTATGAAGAATTGGCGGGACAGAAATTCGAACTCAAGCAGGACGACATCACGATCCAGATTCCGCCAGGCCCGCGTCTTGGCGACCGTGTGTTGGAAGTCAAGGACTTATGCAAAAGTTTTGGCAACCGCAAACTGATCGACCACTGCAATTTCACGTTGCCGCGCGGCGGTGTCGTCGGCGTGATCGGACCGAACGGCATCGGCAAGACGACGCTGTTCAAGATGATCGTCGGGCAGGAGCAACCAGACAGCGGCGAACTGAAATTGGGCGAGACGGTCCAGTTGTCGTACGTTGACCAGCATCGTGACGCGTTGGACGATTCGAAGACCGTCTATGAAGAGGTCAGCGGTGGCAACGAAGAAATCCAGTTGGGCGACCGCCGCATGAATTCGCGAGCGTATCTGTCGCGTTTCAATTTTCGCGGGCCGCAGCAACAGAAACTCGTCGGCAAGCTGTCTGGCGGTGAACGGAACCGCGTCCATCTGGCGAAACTGTTGCGGACAGGCGGCAATCTCCTGCTATTGGACGAACCGACCAACGACTTGGATGTCAACACGATGCGTGTGCTTGAAGACGCTCTCTGCGCATTCCCAGGCTGCGCAATGGTCATCAGCCACGACCGTTTCTTCCTGAACCGTATCTGCACGCATCTGCTTATTTTCGAAGGACATGGAAAAGTCACATGGTTTGAGGGCAACTACGAGTCGTTCGAAGAACGCGTCCTTAAGTCCGACAGCGATTTCTTCCTCCACCGGAGATAATTCACAATTCACAATTCACAATTCACAATTCACAATTAATACTTCACAGGTTAGCTTAATACTGAAAACCAAAAGTTGGAAGCAATGGCAATATACAATTATCAATTAATCTAGTGCCTCTAGTGCCTCTAGCGCCTCTAGAACATCCAGTAAAAAATTGTTAATTGTTAATTGTTAATTGAATAAGGTTGCATCGCGGCGAGCAATTGAGTCCGCCGCGAGGATGTCGTCAAGCGTCGCGGCGGGAAGCGAAGCGTCCTTTTCAAGGGTCGCGCGGACGATGGTTGGAATGCGGTCGAACGTGATGTCACCGTCGCAGAACCGTTGGACGGCGATTTCGTTGGCGGCGTTGAAGACGGCGCCTGCCGCACCGCCGTGTCGCATGGCTTCGCGGGCGATATCCAACGCCGGAAAACGTTGCGTATCAGGCTTTTCAAACGTCAAACTCAATGATTGGGAGAAATCCATCGGACGTGCGACGGACGGGATGCGTTCGGGATAGTTGAGACAATAGTGGATAGGAAGGCACATGTCAGGATAACCCATTTGCGCAACGACGCTTGCGTCTTTGAATTCCACCATCGAATGAATAATGGACTGCGGATGGATGACGACTTCCACCTGAGGTTCCGTCATGCCGAAAAGCCATCCGGCCTCGATGATTTCAAGCCCCTTGTTCATGAGCGTCGCGGAGTCGATGGTGATTTTTCGGCCCATGTTCCATGTCGGATGCTTCAACGCCTGTTCGGGCGTGACGGTTGCCAAATTGATGTCTGGCCGTTTGTGGAACGGGCCGCCTGAACAAGTTAGAATGACGCGGCTGACGGAATCGGCGGGATGCTTGTCGATGCATTGAAAAATGGCGCAATGCTCGCTATCGACTGGCAGCAGTTTGGAGCCGCTTTTTCTGCAGGCTTCCGTGACGATGGCGCCCGCCATGACGAGCATTTCCTTCGACGCGAGTGCGATGTCCTTTCCCGCGCGGATGGCGGACAAGACAGGTTTCAGTCCTGCCGTTCCAGAAATGGCGCAAAGCACGATATCAACGTCTTTTGCGGCGACGGCTTCGCAGAGTTCGTCCTGCGTGTGAAGGATCTGCGTGCCTTCCGGAAGCCGTTGTGACGACACATCGCCTTCCGCATAGACCCACGATGGACGGAATTCTGCAGCCTGTTCGGCGAGTCTTTGTACGTTTCGTCCGGCTGCGAGCCCGACGGCATGGAAGCGTTCGCCGTTGTTGCGCAATACTTTCAGCGTATTGGTTCCGATGGAGCCCGTGGATCCGAGAACGACGACATTCTTCATGGCTTGACCTCCCCGAAACGGCGTTGACGGGAGCCGAAGGCGGCAAGGGCTTTCTGAAATTCAGCTTCGTCAAAATCCGGCCAGAGGACATCCGTCACATATAATTCCGCGTATGAAAGCTCCCAGAGGAGGAAATTGCTGATGCGCATTTCGCCGCCTGTGCGGATGAGCAGGTCTGGGTCTGGCAAGTTAGGAGCGTACAAGTAGTTGCGGAATTCCTCTTCCGTGACTTTCTGGTCAACAGGGCGACTCTTGTCCGCCAGAATGGCGTTGACGGCGTCGATGATTTCTGCGCGTCCGCCGTAGTTTAGGGCGATGGTGAACGTCAGTTTATTGTTGTTGGCCGTTTTTTCGCATGCGGTCCGAATGGCTTCCTGCGCGGCCTTCGGCAGGCCGTCGATTCGGCCGATGACGCCGAGGCGGATGCTGTTTTTCATCAGATCGGGGAGCTTATCCTTGCAGAATTTTGGAATCAAATTCATGAGAAACGAGACTTCCATCGGGGGGCGTTTCCAGTTTTCCGTGCTGAAGGCATAGACGGTGATGTATTCAACACCCGCGTTTCCAGCCGCTTCCAGCATTCTTGTGATGCTTTTCGCGCCTTCCAGATGGCCTTCTGTGCGGATTTTGCCTCGTTGTTGCGCCCAACGGCCGTTGCCGTCCATGATAATCGCCACATGGCGTGGAATTGATGCTGGCATGTTCGCCTCGTATTATTATGGTTAATGAATAGAATCATATAAATAATATAGCATGAATAGCGGCGATTGCATGAAATGGTCTTCAGATGGCCAAAATGTCGGAATAATGTAGGCGTGAATCATGAGAAAAAACGTCAGATATGATGTTTTTTCATAGGTTCGGAAAAGACAAACAATACAAAAGCAGTCTTTTCGCGCCAGCCTTGAAGAAATGCAGAATGGCGGGTATGTTATTTGTCGTGATGATTTTGTTCATGAATCAAAAGGGTATGGTTTGATATGGAAAAATACGACATTTTGGTTGCAGGCGCGGGAAGCGCGGGGCTTTGTGCGGCGTTGCAGGCGTCATACGTGCTTGGCGGAAAACGCGTTTGCCTGGTGGAGAAGAACGGGATGTGCGGCGGCACGACAACGGTCGGCGGCGTGAATTTCCCCGGCATTTTCCATGTATGGGGCAGACAGGTCATCGCCGGAATCGGCTGGGAACTTGTCGAACAGACCCGTCGCGAAAGCGGAAAACCTTTACCGGATCATCTTTATGAATATCCAATGGTTCATCGCCATCCGGAATTCCAGATTTCCATTGACGCGGTGGTGTTCGCTTGTCTTGCGGACGAACGGTTGAAGGCGGCGGAAACGGTTGTGAAATTCCATACAATGATCGGCGCCGTGCGCGAATGCGGCGACGGCCATCTGGTGACGCTGTGCGGGAAGGATGGATTGTACGATGTCGCGGCGAAGGTGCTCATCGACTGCACGGGCGATGCGAATCTCTCGAAACTGGCCGGAGCGAAACTGAACGTCATGGACGAATGCCAGCCTGGCACATTCTCCTGCTATGCAATGGGATATGATTACGAATCGTTGGATATGGAGGAACTCCAGAAGAATTTTGAAAAGGCGGTTGAAGCGGGCGAAGTGGAGTATGACGATCTCGGCTGGAACAGAGCTTTCACGCCGGCGTTTTTGAAGAAGCACGGGCATAATTCGAACCATATCACTGGCATCAATGCGGCGGATTCCGCCGGCCGGACGCGCATGGAGATGGCCGGACGCGCCTCCTTGATGCGGTTGTTCCGTTTCCTGAAAAAGCAGAAAGGCTTTGAAAATCTGGAGTTCAAATTGGCCGCGTCAGAGTGCGGCGTACGCGAAACACGTACGGTTCAAGGACTTCAGACCATCACCGTCGATGACTATGTCGCCGGTCGCGTTTTCGACAACGCCGTCTGCTATTCCTATTATCCAGTCGATTTGCATGACGCAAAACAGGGGCTGGTCAACCGGAAAATCCAGCCTGGACACGTCCCGACTGTGCCTCTTGGAGCGTTGATTCCAAAAGGTTTGTCGAATTTCATGGTGGCGGGGCGCATCCTTTCGTCCGACCGCTTGGCGAATTCCGCCTTGCGCATTCAGGCGACCTGCATGGCGACGGGGCAGGCTGTTGGCGCCGCCGCCGCGTTGGCCATCAAGCAGAATTGCGAGCCTGCTGACGTGGATTTGGATGAACTGCGGCGCATTCTGCAGGAGAATCACGCAATTGTGCCAAAAATCTAGAAGCCCTAGAAGCTCTAGAAGCTCTAGAGGCTCTAGAAGCTCTAGATGATCTAGAGACGCTGGAGGCGCTAGAGGCGCTAGAAGCTCTAGAGGCGCTAGATGATCTAGAGACGCTAGAGGCGCTAGATGATCTAGAGGCGCTAGAAGCCCTAGAAATTCTAGACTATTAATCCTTTTTCACCACAATGGCCTTTTTCTCCGCATCGAAGGTGGCGGTCACGATGGAGCCGGTCCAGATTTTCTTCTTCGGATTGTCTTCCACCGAAGTGCTTTTCGTCCGACCGACAAGAATGGTGCCATCCTTCAGCTGGGTCATGCCGACGGCGACGCTGGGGCCTTGCGGGCGGGCGATGATGACGAAATTGTCGTCGCAGAGGACGTTGGCGGGCTTGTCATAGACGCCATACCACCAGTAGCCGCACATGCGTTTGATCGTCTGGATGCCGGCACTTGTAAAGCCTGGGCTGTCATGGCGTTTCACGAATTCAAGGTCTTCCGTGAATTCGAGGATGATGTTGCCTGGGGCACCGTCGGGCAGGCCGCCTGTCAACCAGATGTGCCCTTTCCAGGCGGCCATGCCGCCCGCGCCATGTTCGTATTGCGGTGTGGCGACTTCCTTGATAAACTCCAGCGTTTCAGCGTCATAGACATGGATGAAATCCTTCGACTTGCCCTTCGGCTTGTTGAAGGCGCCTTTGTTGACGGGCACGTAGAGCTTGCCGTTGAGCAGGCATGGATCGCCGCTGTGGCTGGTGGCTTTAACCTTCTTGACGATTTTGCCGTCCATATCCGTCTTTACTATAGTATTTGTAAAAGACCAGTAGATGAACTGTCCGTCGGAGTCGATGCCCTGCAGATGGCCCGTGTAGGTGCCTTCGCAATTGATGGTCTTGGCGGCGAGAACGGCGGAAACGCAAATCAACGCAGTCAGTAAGAATTTCTTCATCTCTCACATCTCCAATATCTTATCCATGTCTTCACTGATGCTCTTGCAGCAATCGTATGCGGTGCTGCCGACGCCGCGGAGCTCGGCTGTCAGGACGTCGTCGTAGCCGATGTCGCGGATGGCCTTCATGACGGCCGGCCAGTCGATGGTGCCGCTGAGCAGGTCCGGCGTGGACGTGCGTGTCTTGGCGCTGTAGCCTTTGACGTGCATTTTCTTGATGCGGCTGCCGAGTGTGAGAATCCAATGTTCAGGATAACCGTAGGGGATGACGTTGCCGACATCGAAATAGGCGGCGACGTATGGCGACGCGAAATCATCGATGTACCGCGCCATTTCCGGTGGGCTGAGGAGGATTTTGTTGCCGACGTCTTCAATCGCCATGTAGATTTTGTTCTTTTCGAATTCGAGCACGATGGTCTTCAGTTCCGCCTGCGAACGCGTCCATGCGTCTTCGAAGCGGACTTGCGGCGTGACGACGGCAGGAACGATGAGCACCGTGTCCGCACCGACGGCCAGCGCGGTGTCCAGCGACTGCTTCAGGCAGGCCATGCCTTTTGCGCGGGCCTCCGGATCGGGGGAGGAGAATGGGGCTCCCCAGTGGTCGGAGTTCATGATGGATGGGATGCGGACACCTGTGTTTTCGGCGGCCCGTTTGAAGTAGGCACGTTCTTCTGGAGTCCTAAGTGTCGGAATTTCAACGCAATCGAATCCAAGTGTGCGTGCCCAGGAGAATTTGTCCTCCGGCTTTTCGCCGGGCAGGAAGCTGTAGTAGATGCCTTTTTGCATGATCGTTGCCTTTGTTTGGGATGTGCTATTATAATAAGGAATAAACATGAAAAGATACAATGGCAAAAGGCCTGCGTCAAGGCGGCAGAATGGAAAATGGAGGCCTTTGAGGGAGCTTTTTTGCATTTTTTTTATGCTTGTCGTTTGACAATGGGAAAAAATGGTTTAATTTATTGATGTTTTCACTGGCGGGTTAGCTCAGTTGGTAGAGCAGTGGAATCATAATCCACGTGTCATTGGTTCGAGCCCGATACCCGCTACCATTTTCAGCCTCTCAAGTCCGACGATTTGAGAGGTTTTTTCGTATGTGGCATGCATCAAAGGAGTTGGAGCCATGGCAAAACAGAAGCGAATCATCTTTTTCGGGGCCCATCCCGATGATTGCGAACTGCGTTTCGGCGGGACAGCGCTGCGGTTGACACAGGCGGGGCATCTGGTCAAATTCGTGTCCTGCTGCAACGGCGACAAAGGACATCAGAGCATGACGCCCGAAGGGCTGGCGGCGCGCCGCTACGCGGAAGCCCAGAAATCGAAGGAAATCGCAGGACTCGCTGAATACCAGATACTTGATATTCCCGACTGCGAACTTGTCGCATCTCTTGAGAACCGTCATCGCATCATCCGCATCATTCGTGCGTTCAAGCCGGACGTCGTCATTTCACATCGTACATGCGACTACCATGCCGACCATCGAGCGGCCGGCCAGCTCGTGCAGGATGCCGCCTATCTCGTGAAGGTTCCGCTGTGCTGCCCTGATACGCCGATTCCAGACGAAAATCCCGTATTCGCATGTTGTTACGATGGTTTCACGGATCCACGCCCCTTCCGGGCGGATGCCGTGATTCCCATCGATGACGTCTTGGAAAAGAAGTTGCAGATGATGGACTGCCATGTATCGCAGTTCTATGAATGGCTGCCGTGGGACAAGGGATACAAAGATTTCGACATCAACAAGATAGACAAACGCAAGTGGCTCATGGACAATTGGATTGTGCCGCGCAATGGCAAGATCGCCAAAACGGCGGGCATCAGTGCGCAATATGCGGAAGCCTTCGAACTGACGCCGTATGGCCGCCAAGTCTCCTTGGAGGAGTTCAGCGCATTGCTGAATCCGTGAACCGCTTCCAAGAAAAATGAAAAAAATATTTGACTATCGCTTGCACAGTCATATATTAATTGATGATTTGTTGTGATTATTGAGTCGATTGATTTCTGAAAACAGTTGAGAAAGGCATGAAAAAATATCTCCAAAACAGTTTACAACCTGCTTCGACAGGTTTTGCATGCCTTTTCAACACAATGAGTTGTGAAGGAGAAATC
>JAGCSE010000005.1 GCA_017964325.1 Victivallales bacterium
CATATATTTTCCGTAAACAACGGCATCTTCGTCTGGAATAGTGAAACTCGGGTTGACGGGATAGTTGTCACCTGTGGCCCCTTTTCCGTCGAAGGAGACTTTCAGCGAGCCGTTGTCGATCTGCTTGAAATGGAGGCCCGTCAAGGTGTTCATCGCGTTGACGGAGAGGCCGTTGTCGACGATGAAGCCCGCGCCGTAGGTGACGACGATTTTCACGTTGTTCCGCCTCAACGCGTCGAACGCGGCGTGGAGCGCGGCCGTGTCCGTGAAGGAGTTCAGGAAGATGACAACCTTGTATTTATTGGCGTTGCGGACAACGTCCTCCAGCAGAAGGACATCGACGGGGGCGCCGATGCGGGCCAGCTGGTAGCGCTGGTAGTAGAGGAGGTCGCCGGTCAGCGGCTGGACGCCGCGATAGCTGTCCAGCAGTTGGCCGCTGTCCTGCGAATAGCGGAAGCAGTCGGTTTGCGGGCAGACGACCTGCTTGGCGCGGCTGGAGGCGAGAAGCTGGAGGGCGCGTTCGTCGATGACGGCGGCGATCTGCGCCACGGGGGCCGTGCCGTTTTCCATCAGATACTGGCCGACTTGCAGCGAGCGGGAGAAGACTTCGCGTATCTGCGGATCGTTCAGTTCGTTTCCGCCGACGAGCGGCAGCTGCATCAATGGCTGCCGGCGGGCCAGCGACATGCCGATGTTGCGCCGCAAGACGTTGAGCGTCAACGGCATGTTGAGCGTCTGCTCGTGGCCTGTCTTCGGCAGAAGGCATGTGCGGGTGTCGTCTTCGATGATGGAGAATTTGCCGTTGTTGATGAACGTGCCGTAGGGCTTCATGTCCGCGTTCGGCGCGCCGAGGCCGCGGACGCCGTAGCTCTGCGGCGAGAGGAAGAAGTCCATGTATGGCGATTCGACGAGCCGCCAGGTGGCGTTGTGGCCGCCGCAATTGACGCAGTAGTCGAGATTTCCATATTCCATATGGTAGCCGTAGTAGCAACCGACGAGCTTCGTGTTGTTGCAGGTCTTCTTGATGGCTTCGGCGATGCCGTCGATGCAATCGGCCATGGCGTCGTTGTAGAAGCGGTCGTAGAGGATGGCGTCTTTGTCCGTGACGGGATTGCGGAAGAGGCCGCCGTCCGAACGCGTGCGGGCTTCGGGGGAGGGAATCGCCGCGACGGTGGTGCCGTGTTCCCTGGCGTAGGCCTGGAAGTCATTCAGCGAGTGCGGGTTGTAGTCCGCGAAATGGGGCGTGTGGGAGTTCCAGCCCTGCCATTCGCAGGTTGCGCCGCCCATCAGATCGTAGAGGACCATTTTCGGGCCGAAGTATTTTTCGCAATGGGCGACGAGGGTGGCGACGGCGCGGCGCGCGTCTGCCTGGTAGTCCGGATTGGAGAAGGAGACGGTCGCCATGTAGTAGGCGACGGTTTTGCCGTCCTCCTGCTGGGAGATGCGTTCTGGATAAGTCTTTTCATACCAAGGATCTGGATGGCACCAAACATGGAGGGCGAGCATGGAGTCCGGAAAACGCTCCGCGAGCATGGAGAGATTGGCGTCAACCGTCGTGAAATCATATTGGTCGGGGCCGACCCACCAGCGGCCGGAATCGCCGTAGCCGCCGACCCGCACCATGACGACGTTGAACGGCGAATTCGGCCCTTCGACGCCGTTGGGAGCGTTGAAGTGTTGGAAGGTCAACATGTTGAAGAAGAACGGCTTGCCGTTGAGCATGGGGACGGGGCCCTGCGGCGTCTTGGCGATGGTCATGACGGCGGGGCTGCCCGGCATGACGCGGTCCGGCAGGTGGAACGGTTGCTTCGTGACGCCTTCGACGGCGCGGTCATAGACACCGAACTCCCAGTTGCCGTCCATGGCGCTGCCGTATTTCGGGAGCTTGAAACCGTCGAAATGGAAGGAGACGGAGGCGTCTTTATTCCGCTTCCCCTGCAGCTCCTTGACGGTGCCGCTCCTGAAATCAATGATATTGCCTTTCTGCGTGTAGAGGCGGACGAAGACTTTGTCATCGTCCGCCAGCGGCGGTTCGCCCTTGATTGTGATGTCCGCCGTTGCGCCGTCGAGCTTTACAACGTTGATGACGGCGGTTCCGCGTTTCTGGCGGATGCTTTGATAGACGGGATTGCAGGCGGACCATGGCGCGTGCGGCGGGCCGGGGCGTGTATCGACGGTTGGCCAATCGCATTTGTAATCAACGTTATACCAACCATCTGGTGCACTGGCGGCGACGCCTTTCGCTTTTTCCGTAGTGACGACTTGGAAAGTACCGTCGCCGTCAAGCAGTTGCAGATCCATCATGATGCCGCCGATGCTGCTGTCGTTGTTGTATTCAAAGGCGATGACATTTTTGCCGACGCGGAAATCGGCTGGTGGAAGTTGCATGACGGTCGGCATGGCCCATTCCTTGCTCCACGAGGCGTCGATCTTGTGGCCGTTGAGATAGGCGTTGCGGACGGCATCGTCGCACATACATTGCAGAAATGTCTTGACGGGAAGGACTTGGCAATCGAATTCGATGCGGATGAAATGAACGCCGGGCGTGTTGAAATGGCCCTGAGGCGCGGCCATGGGGGAGGAATAATGCGGCGCATATTTATCATAATGGGATGGTATTGAGACGGTTGCGCCTTCTTTTGGAAGCGTGACGGGAATGGAGAACGGCACGCCGAGGGCTCCCAGTTTCTTCTGTTTGGCGGCGGCGTATTCCTTTGCGTTGACAAGACGGATGGAGCGGACGATCAGGATGCCTGGAAATTGGTTTATGGGATCGAGACGGATACAGGTGATGCGCTCCGCGTTTTTCCATAAGTCACCTGCTTTGCCGACGTTAAGTGGAATGTATGTTGTATGTTCCTCGCCATCGGCCAGCAGTCGGACATAGAATTTGGCGTCTTCATTCAACTTTTGCACGGCCTTCGTGCCAAAGAACAGTTGGCCGCCCGAATTGGCGGGAAACTTGTTCGCCGTGTAGGTGATTTCCATGTATTCCGTATCTTTGGGATCGAAATCGCACGTTTCGATCATGAAGCGGAAATTCGGGCCAGTGACATTGATGACGATGCCGTCTGGTGATAGCGTGTGGGTGGCACGATAGGGCGTTGTCCAGCCGGCGGCGGTGTTGTTGAAATGCCACTCCTGTGCGGAGAGGAAGGAAACAGTCGCGAGTAGGAGTGCAAGGATGGCTTTACGCATGGTTCACCTATTCAAATTTTTTAAGGAAAAAGCATTGTTTGAATAAGTTAAAATGACAAACACGAGTTTCAACTAAAATGAGAAAAAAGAAGGGGCAAAAGAGAGGAAAAATTGATGGTTTTATTTGACAATTATAGACTAAATGATATTTTAAATGTGTTTTCAGAAAAATGCCCGATGGTGTAATGGTAGCACAACTGATTCTGGTTCAGTTTGTCTAGGTTCGAGTCCTGGTCGGGCAGCCATTGAAAACAGTTTGAGAATAGAATGCCCGATGGTGTAATGGTAGCACAACTGATTCTGGTTCAGTTTGTCTTGGTTCGAGTCCAGGTCGGGCAGCCAATTATCTAACTAATTGCATTTAAAATGTTTAGATAATCGGCTAGTGGCCTCCGCGGCATTAAAAAAATGAAAAATGCCACAAGAAACCGCAAAAAACAGGCACGGATTAAGCCTAGAAAAATCCGATTTCTCCCGGAAAACTGCACAAAATTGCACACTGCTCGCCCGACTGCGCCTGTCCGCGCCCGTCCCCGGGATTTTCGCCGGAAAATCCTCCGAACGTCCTCCGATTCCTGAAATTTCAAAAACGTGTTTATCGGAATTTCGTACTCAAATTGCACAAAACTGCACATTTTGCGCCGGACTGCGCCGGACTGCGCCGGCACCGGAAGGGAGGGCCGAAAGATGAAACTCGTCAGAAGAGGGAAATACTGGGTCGTGTCCGTCAAGGGGAAAAGGATCTCCACCGGGATGACGAAGAGGAAGGACGCCATGGAGTACGCCAGGTCGCGGTTCGCCGCCGTCATCGCGGCCGACGAGCGGGACAAGCTGAAGATCGCCGCCGTCGTGGAGGGGAGGGTCATGGAGGACGCCATGATGTCAGTCCTGCTCCCCGACATGTGGGACAAGTTCCCCCATTCCTCCGAACGGCGCGACCTGAAGGCCTCGACGGTGAAGGAGGCCGAGAGGAACGTCAGGCGGTTCGCCGCCTTCGCCGGGTCGAAAGGATGCAGGACCGCCGGAGACGTGACGAAGGAAATCGCGAAGGACTATCTGGACATGCTGCCGCCCCGGTCGCGGGTCGTCAACCACTGCAATCTCCGCGCGCTGTTCGAGCGGATGGGGGCGTCAAGCGACTCCAACCCCTTCGGGTTCCCAGTCAGGAAGCCGCAGCGGTCGGAGTCCGTCCACAGGGAGCCCTTGACGGCGGATGAGGTCCGGCGGCTTCTGGAGACCGCCGACGGACTTTCCAAATGGAGCGGGAACAGGTCGCCGGATGCCGCCGAGTTCGCCGTCTTCCTCCGCTTCCTGGTCTATACGGGCCTCCGGCTGTCCGACGCCGCTACGGCCCCCCTGTCGTCCCTCGACATGGACGCCGGCATGGTCTCCCGCCTGGTCACGGCGAAGACCGGAGCTGTCGTGCGGTTCCCCGTCCATCCCGCCCTCATGGCGCGTCTCCGCCTCATGCTGGAGGCCAGGGGGGAGCCGTCCCCCTACATCTTCCCGTCGATGGCGGAGAGGGCGATGCACGGCAATTCCCTGACGCACTGGGTCCGGCGCGTCATGCGGACGGCGAAGATCG